>JAGBPZ010000137.1 GCA_017633115.1 Erysipelotrichaceae bacterium
AATGATTGCTAAGAGCGATGCAACCCATTTAAGTATTATCATTTCTTATTCTGGGGAAACGAAAGCACTGCTTCGCGTGCTAAAATGGCTACGCCACAAGAACGTGCCGATCATGGCGATGACATCAATTTCCCGTTCAACATTAAGTAAGAATGCTGATGTTGTCTGGCATATGTCATCAAGGGAAATGGTTAATACAAAAATCAGCTATTTTGCTTCAGCAGAATCATTGAGTTGTCTGCTTGATATACTTTATAGCTGTTTATTCGCATTTGATTACAATAAACATTTGGATCAAGTCTTTTACATGACGGAAATCACAAATGATAAGTATACAGAAGATCCGTATATTGATGATTCAAAAATGGGTCAGTATGAATAGGAGGCTTAAGGACAATGTCAATTATTGAAGTTAATCATGTAACCTTTGGCTATGAAGAAAACAAAAAAGTTTTAAAGGATGTCTCTTTTAAAGTCGAAAAAGGATCTTATACAACAATTCTCGGACATAATGGCTCAGGTAAGAGTACCATTGCCAAGTTGCTTATTGGCTTACCAGATGTCATTGATGAAGGTGAGATTATAATTGGTGGCATTAAGCTCTCCGAAAAGACACTTAATGATGTTCGTCTTCAAATCGGTATCGTTTTCCAGAATCCTGATAATCAGTTTATTGGTTCAACAGTCAGAGATGATATTGCCTTTGGTTTAGAAAACTTATGTGTGCCTCATGATGATATGGAACCATTGATTAGAGAGTGGGCAGGTAAAGTGAATATGCTTGACTTCCTTGATCATGAACCAACAAAGCTTTCTGGTGGTCAGAAACAGCGTGTTGCGATTGCCGGTATTATGGCTATGGGTCCAGACATTATTATCCTCGATGAAGCCACAAGCATGCTTGATCCTCGTGGACGTAAGGAAATCAACGAACTGATTCATCAACTCAACCGTGAACGTCAAATGACGATTTTATCCATTACTCATGATATTGAAGAAGCAGCCTTAAGTGATGCAGTCATTTTACTTAATAAAGGTCAAATCGTTTCTTCTGGCAAGCCTGAAGAAGTTTTATCAGATGTCAAGATGATTGAATCATTAAAACTTGATGTACCTTTTGCCTATAAAGTCTCAACGCAATTACGCGCCATGCATCTGCCAGTCGATGCCACTATCAACAACGAAGATTTGGTGAACACATTATGTCAATTACGTTCAAAAATGTAGATTTTATTTATAGTCCAGATACACCTTTTTCCTATCATGCATTAAAAGGTGTTGATCTTGATATCCCGGAAGGTTCATTTACTGCTTTGATTGGCCATACAGGAAGCGGTAAATCAACTTTGATTCAGCATATCAATGCGTTATTGTTGCCATCTAGTGGTGAAGTGAGAGTGGATGACTTTATCATTACTGCTACTGATAAACCTTCAGTACTTAAACCGTTGCGTCAAAAAGCTGGTTTAGTATTCCAGTTCCCTGAATATCAATTGTTTGAAGAAACAATTGCTCGTGATATTATGTTTGGTCCTGTCAACTTTGGTATGCCAGAAGATGAAGCCAGAGCTGTTGCAGCGAAAACTTTGGAAATGGTTGGACTTAATGATACTTATATGGAACGTTCACCATTTGAAATCAGTGGTGGTCAAAAACGTCGTGTGGCCATCGCCGGCATTCTGGCCATGGATCCAGATATTCTGGTTCTAGATGAACCAACGGCTGGTCTTGATCCACAAGGTGCTAAAGAGATGTTACGACTCTTCAAATCACTTCAAAAGTCAGGTAAAACCATTATTATGGTATCCCATGATATGAATCAGGTTCTTGAATATTGTGATCACGTCGTTGTTATGAATAAAGGTCGTATTGAAAGAAACTGCAGTATCGATGAACTCTTTAAAGAAAAAGACTATTTGTCATCTTTAAGTATCGATTTACCAGTTATCACTGCCTTTATCAATGATCTAAATAGTCAGGGTTTCCATCTTGATCATGATATTAAAGACATTGAAACATTAGTTAAAGCTATTGGAGGTGAACTCCATGAATAGTATGGTATTTGGTCGTTATCTGCCAGTTGATTCATTTGTACACCGTCTTGATCCACGTTTAAAAATCGGGGCATTACTGGCTTTACTTATTACTGTTTTCTTTGATGCTGGTTTTCTTGGCTATGCATTAATTGGTTTGTTTGTGGTAGTGGCTTTAATATTGACAAAGATTCCCGCAAAGATGGTCGTTCAGGCTGTCAAGCCAATGTTGATCATGTTATTGTTCTTATCAGTCTTCAACCTGATTTTCTTACATACAGGAAAACTGGTCGCTAAAGTTGGTCCTTTAAGCATTTATTCAGGAGCAATTTTTCAGACAATTTATATTTCTATTCGTTTGGTTTTGATCGTGTCTCTGACAACGATTTTAACAGCATCGACAAAGCCTTTGGATATGACTTTGGGTCTGGAACATTTATTATCACCACTTAAAGTCATCAAATTTCCTGTTCATGAAGTCGCAATGATGATTTCAATTGCCTTACGTTTTATTCCAACACTTGTTGAAGAAGCCCAACGTATTATGAAAGCACAGGCATCTCGTGGTGTTGACTTTAATGAAGGTACCTTTAAAGAAAAAGTCTTCGCCATCGTCTCGCTCATTATTCCATTATTTATCTCTGCCTTCCAGAAAGCAGATGATTTAGCGAATGCGATGGAAAGCCGTAACTATAATCCAGAAGCAAGACGTACGCGTTACCATCAGCTTCATTGGCGTCTCGCTGATTCATTTGTTTTAGGATTGATTGTTCTGTTGTGTGGAACAATCATCGTTATGAGTATTGTTCTATGAGAATCAGATGTATTGTCAGCTATGATGGCACCCACTTTCGTGGGTGGCAGATTCAGCCTAATCAGCGTACTGTTCAGGGCGTCATTCAGGATGCTTTGAAACAAATTACTCAGGAAGATGTCATCATCCATTCATCAGGCCGTACTGATGCCGGTGTTCATGGTGTCAACCAGGTCTTTCACTTTGATACCAATAAAGAGCTCCCAGAAAAGCAATGGAAGCGTGCCATCAATCACTTTATGCCAGAAGATATCTATATTAAAGATACGAAGCTTGTCACTGAAGAATTTCATTCCCGCTACAGCGCAAAAGAAAAAGAGTATCGCTATTTGCTTAGCATGAATGAATATGACCCATTTCAAGTGAATTATATCTACCAATATGGAAGAACGCTTGATATAGAAGCTATGCGTGAATGTGCGAAAATTTTTATTGGTGAACATGATTTTGCTTCATTTTGTACTTATGATCAGTATGGAAATACAATTCGTACGCTCTATCGTTTTGACATTGATGAAAAAGATGGTATTGTCACATTCAAACTCATTGGTAATGGCTTTAGACGTTATATGGTACGTCATCTTGTCGGAGGATTGATTCAGGTTGGTGCCCATCGTCGTGATCAGGCATTTATACAGGCATTACTTGACTCAAAAGGTGAAAACAAGTGCCTTTTCAAAGCCAAACCTCAAGGCTTGTATTTGTGGCAAGTGACTTATGATGATGAACATTAACAACGTCAAGATTTAGTAAAACAATCCAGAGATTGATAACATTTCATTCTCTGGATTTTCTATTTATTTTTGATATCTAACCAAATTAACGATGCTTAAAAGATCCCAAACTGTTTTTTGAAAATCTCACGGAATAATCAAAAAGTGCTTGATTTAATCGCATAAATTTATTGACTTTAAAATTGGTATTGTTATAATAAAGGTGTTCTGTTCTGCAGGTAAATTGCGCCCTGTGGAATGGTTTGTCCGTCTGCTTGTAAGGTCATCCTTATTTCGTGTTATTCCGGACACGAGCCTTACGCTACAGCAGCCATTAAAAATAAGACCCCGGTAAGGTTATTTTTAAAGGAGAAAGAAAAAAATGAGACAAACTACAATGGCAAGAGAAGCCACAATCGAAAGAAAATGGTATGTCGTTGATGCTGAAGGTATGGTATTAGGTCGTTTAGCATCACAAGTCGCAACTGTATTAAGAGGTAAACATAAACCTACTTACACTCCACATGTAGATACAGGTGACTATGTTATTATCGTTAATGCAGACAAAGTTGTGATGACTGGTAAAAAACTTGATAAAGTTAATTACTATCATCATTCAGGATTCATGGGTGGTTTAAAAGTTAAAACAGCCAGAGAATTCAAAGAAAAGGACCCTGAAGGTTGGGTTGCAGCAGCTGTTAAAGGCATGCTTCCACACAACACTTTAGGCAGACAGCAGGCTGCAAAGTTATTTGTATATGCTGGCAGTGAACATCCACATGCAGCTCAGAAGCCAGAAGTATTAAAGTTAAAGGGTTAAGGAGGACGATGAAAAAATATGGCAAACGTACAATATAGAGGCACAGGTCGTAGAAAAGCATCTGTCGCTCGTGTAATCTTAACACCTGGTACTGGCAAAGTCGTTATTAATGGTCGTGAAGCAAGAAGCTATCTTGGTTCTGACGTATTATTAATGATCGTTAATCAGCCTTTAGAATTAACAAACACTAAAGACAAATTCGACGTTATCGTTAATGTCTATGGTGGCGGTTATACTGGACAGGCTGGTGCTATCCGTCATGGTATTTCAAGAGCATTGGTTGAAGCAAGTGCAGATTACAAAGCTACATTAAAAGCAGCAGGCTTCTTAACTCGTGATGCACGTGTTAAAGAACGTAAGAAATACGGTCTCAAAAAAGCAAGAAGAGCACCTCAGTTCTCAAAACGTTAATCGATGCATTATCAAGAAAGGGTTCAAGTTTATCTTGGATCTTTTTTTGTGCTCTTTAAATTCATTGACCATTTACCTTTGCATTCGATACAATTGAACTACACCGATGAAAGGAGACAAGCAGATGATCAGACGATGGCTGAAGACTATTTTAATCATCATGATTGCGATGGGTATGACAGTGACTTTGAACGTTGATGCTCTTTTTGCAGAAGATGGAGAAAATGTGATAACAGGTACTTCAGGTAAGTTCAGTTATAAACTCTATGAAGATGAGACGATTGGAATTACCGGTTATAGTGGTACAGCTTCTACTTTGATTATTCCTAAGACCATTAAGTCATGTCTTGTGGTTAATATTGAAAATCAGGCTTTTGCATCTCAAGCGACTGTTAAGACAATCACTATTCCAGAATCGGTTGTCGTCATTGGAGAATCAGCCTTTGCTTCATCTAAACTCACAACAATCAATTATCGTGGGTCAGAGTCACAGTGGGAGTCAGTGAATAAAAAAGATGACAGCAGTGCCTTTAAAAATGTGACTGTCAATTATAATTGTATTGAACAAATCAGTAACACCAAATTGACGCTTTATAAAAGTCGTACTTCAACACTTAAAGTTCTATATCCAAATGATACCAAGACTATCAAATGGTCATCTTCTAATAAAAAAATCGCCAAAGTCTCCACTAAAGGGAAGGTCACAGCTTTAAAGGGTGGATCTGCAACCATTAAGGCAAAGATAGGCAGCCGAACATACAAATGTAAGGTGACTGTCAAAGATCATGTCAAAATTAAGATTCCAACTTATAGCCAGCATAAGAATGGCTATCCACGTGGATGCGAGGGTGTCTCGCTTTATATGTGTTTAAAAGGTAAAGGGTATATGAACGGCATATCACTCAAGAGCTTTATGTCAACCATGCCTAAAGGTAAAACACCTAAAGAAGGATTTGTGGGTGATCCAACTAAGACGAAGGCCAATGGAAATAAACGTACCACGATTTACCCTAAACCACTTGCTAAATGGGGATCTCAATATGGTACGGTTGTGTCACTTGAAGGAGCCAGTGTGACAACACTTAAGAAGGAACTTGAAAAAGGTAATCCAGTTGTCGTTTATGTGACATCAGGATGGAAGACACCAGTCTGGAAAAAATATTCCTGGGGGAAAGATGTTGTCAATAATCATGCGGTTTGCCTTGTTGGTTATACAAGATATGGTAACTTCATTATTAATGACTGTGGCAAGAAGCTAGGTGTTTATACAGTTAAGAAAAGTAAATTCACAAAGATTTATAATGCTCGTAAAAAGGCAGTTGCAGTAAGATAGGGAGAATAATATTTCTCCTTTTTTTGTGCTATCTATGGCAATATTCTTTAATGACATATCAGTCTATTATATAATAGTATTGAAGGAGGTAGTGCAAATGATCAAAAAATGGATTATCGCATTGATTGTTGCTTTAACTATGAGCATTTCAAATGTTTCGGCTGCGAGTTATTATATAAAAGCGTCGAATGTCTATCGTGGAAGAACTGCAACATTCAAAATCAACAAAATTAAAAAAGGTGATTATGTTACTGTTAAGATTGGTTCAAAAAAGCGTAAAAAGAAATTCAATTCTAAAAAATCAAAGTATTCGTACAAAGTCAAAATGCCTTCAAGCGGAAGCAAAGTTGTTGTCATTCACTATAGTAAATCTAAAAAGAAATTAATTAAAAAGACATTCAAATTAAAGAGTAAGAGTAAGAAAAAATCTTCCAAGAAAACCTCAAAGAAATCAAGCATTGTTTATATCACACCATCAGGTAATAAATATCATCGAAAATCATGTGCAACAACTAAACGTAGTAAAAAACTCACAAAAATCTCTAAGAGCAAAGCTAAAGCAAGAGGCTATAAAGCATGCAAAGTTTGTAAACCATAAAAAATATATGACCTTATGATGAGTCAATGCATCGTAAGGTTTTTCTTTTGCTTTTAATGAAGATTAGGAAATTTGGCATAAATCATTCGAATTGACTTTAGTGACAATTGACAATCAAACTGTAAATGTTATTATTATGATTACGTGAATTCCTACAGGAGGTTAAATTATGGGATTTATTGATAATTTAAATGAAAAAGGTTCTTTTTCATATGCATCAGGTCAAAACTTCGAATATGTAGTTTTACAGGTAACT
>JAGBPZ010000004.1 GCA_017633115.1 Erysipelotrichaceae bacterium
CCTGAAATTTCCTTGAATGCTTCTACTACACCTAAGTCTTTGATCTTAGCCTGTAATTCTACAGCCTGTGGATCTTCTTCATTGACATAGTTGAGAGCAGCACCAATACCAACGATCAGCTTGTCTACTGGCAGGCCATAGCTCATAGCTGTAGCAGTTGGTTTGACAAGTCTGTCACTTGGAGAGAGTTTTCTAAGTGGTTCTCTGCCAACTCTTGTCACTGCATCTTCAAGATATGGGTTCTTGAATCTCTTGATGATCTTTTCAATGTATGCAGCATGAGCAACTGGATCGAGACCATGTTTCTTGACTAAGCCGGCACCTGACTGTTCCATGGCTTCATGAACGATGGCATAGATCTCATCATTCAGGATGGCATCCATGATTGTAGGGAAACCTTTGAGGTTGCCGATATAGGCTGTGATACAGTGGCCTGTATTCAATGTGAACAGTTTACGTTCGATGTAGGCTTCAAGATTGTCAGCCAGGTTCATGCCTTTGATAGTAGGCACTTCGCCCTTGAATGAAGCTTCTTCTACGTTCCATTCATAATAAGCTTCGACGACGACATCTGTAGGGATGTCATTTTTGATTGGCGGAACGATGCGGTCAACTGAACAGTCAGGGAAACCAACATATTCATCAGCATAAGCCTTTTCTTCATCATCCAATAGTTTGTAGACATGGTCCTTTAACTGTGAGCTTGCTCTGATGGCATTTTCACAGGCGATGATGTTGAGATACTTTGTAGAACCTTCGGCTTTTTTCTTCTTGATACCATTAGCGATGGCAGGAGCGATACGAGGCAGGATCGTGAGGCCGACAGCAGTAGTGACGATTTCAGCATCAGCGATAGCGTCAACAGCTTCCTGACCAGTAGACAGGATACCATCAACGTTTTCGATACGTACGTCAACTTTTTCTACGTCCATGATATGAACTGTATAAGCCTTGTCCTGAGCCAGGCGGTCAATGATTGCAGCGTTGACATCAGCGAAGATGACTTTGTAACCAGCCTGAGAAAGCAACATACCAATAAAACCACGACCGATATTACCGGCACCAAACATTACAGCAGTTTTCATTCTTCTCTTCCTTTCTATTTTGTTTTATAAAAATTGGCACCTGTAAAGATGCCAATTATTGTCAAATCAAATTAATACATGAATGGGAAATAATTAAATACCCATGATTTCACTTAATGCTTTTAAAGCACCATCAGTTTCGCCAGCTAATACAGCAGTAGCTAAGATCTTACCAAGCTGTACGCCTTCCTGGTCGAAGCTGTTGATATTCCAAGTGAAGCCCTGGAACATAACTTTGTTTTCGAAGTGTGATAATAATGCACCAAGAGATCTTGGAGTTACTTTGTCACCATGGATGAAGCTTGATGGACGTCCACCATCGAATGACTTGTTAGGATTTTCGTTATCTCTACCACAAGCAAATGCCATGATCTGAGCAACTACGTTAGCGCATAATTTAGCCTGGCTAGTGCTGCCTTTGATGACATAGTCATTTTCAATCTGGCTTTCTCTGTAACCAATGAACTGTAATGGAACGATTGTCTTGCCTTGATGTAATAACTGATAGAATGAATGCTGTCCATTTGTACCAGGTTCACCAAAGATAATTGGACCAGTTACGTAATTAACACGTTCACCGAAACGGTTAACTGATTTACCATTTGATTCCATATCTAACTGCTGTAAGTGAGCAGGGAAACGAATCAATGCCTGAGAGTATGGTAAAACTGCAGTGTTAGAATAACCCTGAACGTTTCTTTCATAAACACCAATTAATGCATCAAGCATTGCAGGGTTTTCAAAGATGTTCTTGTTCATAGCAAGTTTGTCTTCTTCATGAGCACCAGCCATGATTTCATCGAAGATTTCACCGCCAAATGCAAGTGCTAAGACAACGCCACCAACTGCAGAACTTGAAGAGAAACGACCGCCAATATAGTCATCCATGAAGAATGCATCAAGATAATCAGTACCCTGAGCCATTGGTGAAGTTTCACTGGTAACTGCAAGCATATGTTTCTTTGGATCAAGACCAGCATCAACTAAAGCGTTCTTAACGAATGTTTCGTTTGTCAATGTTTCAAGAGTAGTACCTGATTTAGAAACAACTACGAATAATGAGCGTGATAAATCACAACTATTTAAAACTGCAGATGCATCATCTGGGTCAACGTTAGAGATGAATTTAGCTTCCATTTTGAATTTGCCATTCTTTTTAGCCCAATCCTGTAATGCCAGATAAAGTGCACGTGGACCTAAGTCAGAACCACCGATACCGATCTGAACGATTGTAGTGAAAGATTCACCTTTTTCGTTAACGATTTCGCCAGCATGAACTTTTGCAGCAAATTCATTAGCTCTCTTCTGAACGCCAGCATAGAAATCACGTTTGTCAACATCACCGTCTTTAACTGCATTGCCTAACTGACCACGAGCAAGATGATGGAGAACCATACGTTTTTCACCAGTATTGACAACAGCACCATTATAAACTTCCTGGAATTTTTCAACTAACTGAGCTTCTTCAGCAAGTTCAGCTAAAACAGCTAAAACTTCATCATCAACCTGTTTTGCAGCATAGTTGTAAACTAAGCCTTCTGCCATAGGGACATTGTATTTTTTTACACGTTCAACGCCACTATCTCCAGCCATAGCTTCTTTGATATCAACATGGTCTTTTAAAGCAACCAATTTTTCATAAGACTTTAATGTGTCTAGATTTTTCCATGATACCATATTTAATAAATCCTCCTTATGTAATAATTACCCTATACAATTATTATATCGAATTTAGGCATTTTTTACTATTAAAACGTTGTTAACCAATGCATTTTTATACTTGAAACTAAGTAAAAATCAGAGAAATAATATCTCTGATTAATTAACTGTTTGAATAAATTGTTCAATGAGTTTCAAACCACCTGATGGTACACAGATGCGACAACCATCAATGTCTCGAGTACCATCTTCAACGACCCTCATGACATCTTTGAAATCAAACCAGGCAACTGATTCGATTTCTTCAGGTTGTAGGCTTAGGTCTTCGATGGTGACTGGCTTATTGTAAATATAAAGGAAGACAACTTCATTATCTTTAAACATTGAACCATGAAATTCTTCTTCATATTGAATACGGAACTGACCGATGTATTGGAGGTTGTCTTTTGTAGCTTTAATACCTAACTCTTCTTCAAGTTCACGCAGAGCACTGTCAATGACTTCATCACCTGCCATGACATGTCCAGCTGAAGAGGTGTCATATTCCCCAGGATAGGAATCTTTATTGAGACTACGTTTTTGTAAGAGAACTTGATCTCCTTTGATAATCCAGATATGGGCCGTACGATGACAAATGCCGTTGGCATGAGCAACTGAGCGTTCAACGATTTCTCCTGTTGGATGCCCTTGTTCATCAACGATATCAAATAATTCCATGTTCATCTTCCTTTCTTTGTAAAAATAGAAAAGAACTGAATCAGATGATTCAATTCTTGTTTTTTTTATTCGTTAATTGTGATACAGACTGGTTGTGGAATGCTTAATTCCTGTTCTGTGAGGAGAAGCTTTTCGTTAGCTTCATCAAATGTCATGACTTGCAGTTTGTCATCGTTTTGAGCACCGACAATAATATATTTGTCATCAATGATGTTGAAGTCACGAGGTTCTTTACCGGTATGAACCATATAGAGCAGTGATAGTTTGCCATTAGTCTGATTGACGCGGTATAAAGCAATTGAATCATGACCACGGTTAGAGACCATTAAATGCTTGCCAGAACTTGTCAAACGAATGGCAGCAGCTGCTGAGAAGCCTTTGAAATGATGTGGTACAGTTCTCATGACCTGAGTCAGATTATAGTGGCCTTCGGTATATCTGAAGACCATAATGGAATTGGCAATTTCATTGACCAGATAAGCAAAGTGACCATCTTTTGAGAAAATCATATGTCGAGGACCACTGCCGGCAACAACAGATAAGGTACGGTCTTCAGCTTCGATCAGCTTACCATTACCATAATAATACATCACGACTTTGTCAGCCCCTAAGTCAACAGCGTAAAGATATTTATGATCAGGAGTGAAGCCAACGTTATGCACATGAGGACCAGTTTGGCGTTTTAATAAATCTGGGCCTAATCCTGTATGGCGTACTGCAGAGATTTTGTGATCGATGCGCTTATCCTTCAAGGCATAGGATGCTGTTGAGCCAGTATGGTAATTGGCAACAAAAGCATACTGTTCATCATCACTGACACAAATATGAGTATAACTGCGTCCGTTTGATGTGAAATTGTTGTTGAGAATCAGTTTATCATCATCAATAGTAAAACTGCCTAAACCGCCACCGTCATTGTTGCTTGAAGCATTTTTATAAGCAGCAAAGAGGGTATTGTCTTTGGTGATTAAATAAGCAGGGAAGTCAGCAGTGAGTACATGCTCAGATAGAGATAATTCTAAGGTTTCTTCGTTGAATTTAACGATATAAATACCTTTCTTCTCAGCTTTGCCATAGCTTGCAATATAGATTGTTTTCATTGGAACGCTCCTTTCGTTATTTCTTGGTACTTTTAATCATATCATAAAAAATATTGAGTGAAAATAGTTAGACAGTTTTCTCGAAAATATTGACACAATAAAAAGAGGCGAACCAAATAGTTCGCCTGTCATGACTAGATTTTGACTTTGCCAGCTTCAAGATTCTTTAAGAATAAAGCAATCTTTTCAGCCGCGATTTTAAGTTCTTCAAGTGAGTAGGCGTAAGAGACACGAATGAATCCTTCACCTGCTTCACCAAAAGCATTGCCAGGAACACATGCAACTTTCTGGTCGTTCAATAAGGCTTCACAAAATTCTTCTGATGTTAGACCGGTTGAGCGAATACATGGGAAAACATAGAAAGCACCTTGTGGCAGGAATGTCTTTAAGCCCATGTCGTTGAAAGCCTTTGTGATGTAGTTACGTCTTGCCAGATAGCTTTGACGCATTTGTTCAACTTCATTATCACAAGAACGCAATCCTTCAAGAGCACCATATTGGGCACCGGTTGGTGCTGACATGATGATGTACTGATGGATTTTTGTCATTGCTCCAGAAATAATTGGATTGGCGAGAACATAACCTAAACGCCATCCTGTCATGGCATAACCTTTGGAGAAACCATTGACGATGACAATCTGATCTCTGATTTCTGGGAATGAAGCAAGAGTGCAGAACTCTTTTTCATAGCTCAGTTCACAATAGATTTCATCACTGATGACGATAATGCCGCTTTCCTTAATAATAGGTACGATTTTGGCATAATCTTCTTTGGTCATGAAGCCACCGGTTGGATTTGATGGATAGTTGATCAGCATCACTTTTGTATTTGGTGTGATAGCTGCTTTTAATTTTTCAGGTGTTAATCTGAATTCATCTTTTTCTTCAAGCTCGATGCGTACAGGAATACCGCCCGCAAGCAATACACTTGGTTCATAAGCAACATAGCCAGGATCCAAAATGATCATTTCTTCTCCAGGGTTAAGTAAGGCACGAACCGCAATATCGATACCTTCAGAACCACCTACAGTCACTGTGATTTCTTTATTTGGATCATAAGTGACGCCATATTTTTGATAGTATTTTGAGATTTCTTGTCGTAAAGAAATGAGTCCACGATTGGCAGTATAGAACGTTCTGCCTTTTTCGATTGAATAGATAGCTGCTTCTCTGATTTTCCAAGGTGTTGCAAAGTCTGGTTCACCAACACCTAGAGACACGACACCTTCCATTTGGTTAGCTAAGTCAAAGAACTTACGAATACCACTTGGTTTGATCGTACGAGCTTTATCGCTGATCACTTTGGTAAAATCCATTTACTGTGACACCACCAATCTGTTTTCAACACCGTCTTCATCCTTTTCAAGAATGACGCCGCTGTTTTTATAAGTTTTAAGGATAAAAGTTGTAGTTGTACCAGTTACCCCAGCAATGCAGGCAACTTTTGATGCGACGAACTGGGCAACCTGTTGCATTGTTTCTCCTTTGACAATGCATAATAAGTCACTTGATCCGGCAATTAGATACATTGTTTCAACTTCGTCAAATTTATAAATATGTGAAGCAATACGGTCATAACCATATTCACGTTCTGGTTGCGCATTGACTTGAATTAATGCGGTGACCTGCTCATCGTTTGATTCTTCGTAATTGATGACAGTATGATAGCCGCAGATGACTTGTGCTTCTTCAAGGTGTTTCATTCTCGCAGAGACATCTTCCTCACTTGATCCAAGTACCGCCGCTAGGTCTTTCACTTCCATTCGCGCGTTGTTTCTTAAGACTCCCAAGAGTAATTTGTCCTTTTCTAACATACTTTGTCCTCCTTTTTTCTATTTATATGATAAATATTTTAATACATCTGATTTCATTAGTAAAGAAAGCGTGATAGAATATTTGCGGAAAGAAAAAAAATATGCAAATGAGTTGGCTCAATCAAATAAAATGTAGAAAAGGAGACAAGCACACATATGGACATTAAATTAGTTTTAGTTGATGTAGATGGCACATTATTAAATGATCAATTAAAGATCACACCACGTACAATTGAAGCCATCAGTCGTTTAAAGGATTATGGTATTCGCTTCGGAATTGCTTCTGGACGTTCACCATATATTACTAGACGCCTATTAAAAGGATGGGGCATTGACCAATATACCGATTTAATTATGGGATTTAATGGTGGATGTACTCTTTACTTCGATACAGAAGACTATGTTCATGTATTACCACTTGATGGTGAAGTTCTTAAACAAATCATCAATGATTATAAAGATTATGATTGTACTATAGGAGTTTATGAAGGGTGTGTTTATCATGCCCAGCATGATGATCGTCTTTCGCGACTCACCGCTGAACTAAATCAAATTGATTTAGAAATCAGTGATTTATCAGCTTTCTTTACTAAGAAACATAATAAAGTCTTAATCACAGCTGAAGAAGATGTGATGCCTAATGTTGTGAAACATTATAATGACATCAAACCAACAACTTATCAGGCCTCGCTATCAAGTCCAGTTCGTTTTGAATGTGTCAATCCAGAACTATCTAAATCTAAAGGTATCGAATTCATTTGTGAGCGTCTTGGGTTAACTCGTGATCAGGTTTTGACATTTGGCGATATGATGAACGATTATGATATGATTCGCGATTATGTTGGTGTAGCGATGGGTAATGGACATCCTGAAGTAAAAAAGGTTGCTAAGTATGAAACATCATCTAATAATGAAGATGGTATCGCCGTATTTCTTGAAAAATATATATTTTAAGAACATGAAAATTGCCAGCGGAACCGCTGGCTTTTTAAATTGATATGAAAAAAACCACTCAATCAATATGATTAAGTGGTTGTATTAAGATTAATCCAATTTCATATCGCCATCTTTGATGAGGCCAAGTTTTTTCACAAGGGCAGTGATCAATGGAGAAATGATTGCTGGTAAGACAAAGGAAATCAATACTAAACCAATCCAATCCATAGATGTAATACCTGCTTTTGCACCTGCAGCAACATCATTGACCCAGCCGGTATAAACACCGATCTGACCAACAAGACCGCATGTACCCATACCACTTGATACGGCAGCACCGTTCATTTGTAGCTTAAAGATACATGTTGCAATTGGACCAGTAATGGCAGAAGTTACGATAGGACCAGTCCAGATGAATGGATTTTTGACGATATTTCCCATTTGCAACATTGATGTACCAATACCTTGAGAAATCAATCCGCCCCAACCATTTTCTTTAAATGACTGTATTGCGAAACCAACCATTTGAGCACAACATCCAGCAACGGCAGCACCTCCGGCAAGACCAGTCAGGTTTAAAGCAGCACAGATGGCAGCAGAAGAAATAGGTAAAGTCAAAGCAATACCAACGACGACTGAAACAATGATACCCATTAAGAATGGCTGTAACTCAGTTGCCCATTTGATGATATCGCCAACTCTCATAGCGGCTTTACCAAGTGCTGGCGCAATCAGCCATGATAAGAAGACACCAACCGCAATTGTCAGTAATGGAGTGATTAAAATATCAACACGGGTTTCTTTGGAAATTGCCTTACCACATTCAGCAGCAATAATCGCAATAAACAAAACAGCTAGTGGTCCACCGGCACCACCTAATGTATTAGCGGCAAAGCCGACAGTAATCAGTGAAAATAAAACTAATGGTGGACAGTTTAATGCATAACCAATGGCAGTGGCCATGGCAGGTCCACTCATAGCACTTGCAAGACCGCCAACTGTATAAGTTGCATCACCTACAACGGCAACTGGAGTTGTTAAAAAAGCGATGTGGAACTGATTACCAACACTGTTGATGATTGTGCCAATCAATAGTGAACAAAACAGACCCTGGGCCATAGCACCAAGTGCATCGATTCCATAACGTTTTGCTGAAATGACAATGTCTTTACGTTTCATGAATTCTTTAATTTTCATCGTAAAGTCCCCCTCAATTATTTCTATCTTTCGGCTATACAATAGACCTTTATAGTTCCTTTGTCAATAATTTCACATATAATTTGTGAAAAAATTAACAAATGTCACATAAAAAAGATCCATATCGGTAATATGGATACTAATCTTTAGGATTGTTTTTGGCATATTCACGTGCCATCATTTCCTGATAGCTGAACATACAGCCACAGTAATTCTGACGATACATACCGTATTCTTCAGTCATCTGTGTTGACTTTAAATAGCCATTACGCTTCTTAAAGTCAGCATAGAGATAGGTTGGATGGTCGCTCTGATAAGATTCGCCAATCTCATTGATCCAGCGACTGATTTTGTGTGGAGATACTGATAATGTCGTTGTCCAATAATCAAAATCATGGAAACGGGCATAATCATAAGCACTGCGCATTCTTAAATGGTAACAGAGTTTACAGCGTAATCCTTTTTCACCTGTATCCTTTAATGGAAACAGGTGAGCTACATAAGCATCAGGTTCGTAACGGGCTTCAATGACTGTCACATGACGGTCATAATCTTTATTGAAGCGTTCGACAAAGTGGATCAGTTCATCGCGACGACGAATATATTCTTCTTTAGGATAGATATTAGAATTAGAGTAATAAATCGTAATATCGAAATAGTCACTTAATTCTTTAATGATATTTGATGAGCAGGGACCACAGCAGGCATGAAGCAGCAATGTTTTACGACCATCAAGAGCTGCGAGTTGTTCCTGCATCTTTAAGTCATAATTGGTTTTCATAGAATCAACATGGCATCGCCAAAGGAGAAGAAGCGATAATGATCTTTAACGGCTTCTTCATAGGCTTTAAGAATGAATTCACGAGAAGCAAAGGCACTGACGAGCATAATCAGTGTTGATTTTGGTAAATGGAAATTGGTGATTAATGCATCAATGGCTTCATATTCATAACCTGGATAAATGAAAATATCTGTATTTTCATGCGTTGCCTTGAATTCATGATATTTTTTGTGATTGGCTTCTAAGGTACGACATGATGTTGTACCAACCGCAATGATGCGTCTGCCTTCAGCTTTGGCCTGGTTAAGAATTGAAGCTGCTTCTTCAGACATTTCATAATATTCACTATGCATATGATGCTCTAAGACATTATCAACTTTAACTGGTCTGAATGTACCAAGGCCAACATGCAGAGTAACATCAACGATTGTAATACCTCTGTCTTTAAGTGTTGCAATGAGTTCATCAGTGAAATGTAATCCTGCCGTTGGGGCAGCAGCACTGCCATTGATTTTAGCGTAGACGGTCTGATAACGATCCTTATCTTCAAGATGTTCTTTAATATAAGGTGGTAAAGGCATTAAGCCTAGACTGTCAAGTACTTCATAGAAGATACCATCATAGATCATTTCCATAACACGGATACCCTCATCTCTGACTTCAAGACAGCGTGCTTTTAAACGTCCATCACCAAATGTGATTAAAGTGTTGACTTTAATGATACGGGCATTACCGCATAGACATTCCCAAACATCACCTTCAACGTTTTTCAACAGTAAGACTTCTACATGACCATTGGTTTCTTCTTTGATGCCGTAAAGTCTTGCAGGAATGACTTTTGTGTTATTGCGGACAAGAACATCGCCTTCATGCAGATAGTCAACGATATCATAAAAATGTTTATGTTCAATTGACTGTTTGTCGCGATCAAGCACCATTAAACGAGAATGATCTCGCTGTTTTAATGGCGTCTGGGCAATCAGTTCCTGAGGCAAATCATAGTCAAATAAATTGATATCCATAATTAAAACGCCCTTTCATATACATCACGACCATAAAGGTCAAGGAATTCTTCTTTAAAATCTAATAATCGGTCTTCTCTAATTGCCTGTCTGATGTCTTCAGACAATTGTAAGAGGAAGGCTACATTATGAATTGACAACAAGCTTTTGCCAAAGATTTCTTCACTCTTATGAAGATGGCGAAGATAAGCTCTGGTGTAATTCTTACAGGTGTAGCAATTACACATATCATCGACAGGTGTAAAGTCATATTTGAATTTCTGATTGTTGATATTCATACGACCATGATGAGTCATCAAAGCACCATGACGAGCAACGCGTGTTGGTAAGACACAGTCATACATGTCGATGCCTCTGATAGCACCTTCAATCAAATCGATAGGGTTACCAACACCCATCAGATAACGAGGTTTATCGACTGGTAGATATCTGACCGCATCTTCAATCATTTTATACATGACAGCTTTTGGTTCACCTACTGATGTACCACCAATGGAATAACCAGGGAAATCCATGGCAGCCAATTCTTTAGCACAATACTCACGTAAATCCGTGAATTCTCCACCTTGAACGATACCAAAGAGCGCCTGGTCTTGACGCTGGTGAACGTTTTGGCCGCGTTTTGCCCAACGTAATGTACGTTCAACTGAATTCTTCATATAGTCATATGTAGAAGGGTAAGGTGCACATTCATCAAGACTCATGATGATATCAGCACCGAGGTCTTCCTGGATCTGAATTGATTTTTCTGGTGATAGGAATAATGAGCTGCCATCAATAATGCTTTTGAATTTGACACCTTCTTCTGTGATCTTACGTGTCTTGCCTAATGAAAATACCTGGAAGCCGCCACTATCAGTCAGAATAGGCCCATGATAATTCATGAATTGATGCAGACCACCAGCCATCTTAACGACATCTTCGCCAGGTCTTAACCATAAGTGATAAGTATTAGCGAGAATAACCTGTGATTTCATATCATGAAGCTGCTCAGGGGAAATACCTTTGACTGTCGCCAGTGTTCCTACAGGCATAAACATAGGTGTTTCAACATCACCATGAGGTGTATGTAGAATGCCATAGCGGGCACCTGATTGTTTGCAGACATGTTTTAATTCGTACCAGAATCCATCCATAACGAAACCTCCTTAGGATTTCTTGTGTATCTGTAGTTTAGTGCATTTTCGACCTTGTTGCAATACTTCCATCAATAAATCTAAACCACAAGATGATGACGCTTTTAATGAAACACTATTTCAAATGATAAATAAGATTGTTTATTGGATGTATCTCTATTAAAATAAAAGTAGGATAAATAAAGGAGAAAAATGACTATGCCAAATGAAATAAGTGTAGAGAAAGCTAAAGAACTATTAGATGGCGCGATTGCTCAGGCTCAGGAATTAATGAAGGATCCATCTAAAGTATTAGTGTTATTAGAAGAATTTGAAAAAAAGCTTGAAGATATTCCTTTTGCGGGTGATGTCATTAAGCAGATCAAAGTGATGATTTCTATGGTGAAAGACTTTGTAACGAAAAAGTATACAAATGTTTCACCTAAAGTTGTGGCAACAATGGTCGCCGCCTTCTTCTATGTAGTTAGGAAGAAGGATCTTATTTCTGACAATATTCCTGTCTTAGGCTTTGCCGATGATATCGCAGTTGTTGTTTTAGCGCTTAAATTCGTTGAACCAGAATTAAACGCTTATGCTGCCTGGAAAGCTAATCAATAAATCTTGTATAATATTTTTACTATATGGTGTACCATGATCCACTTGATGGTGCATCTTTTTTTGGCAATAAAACACTGTTGATTATAATTCCTTACCAAAGAATTCTTTGTGTTTTGCAATAGCCTGATCAACGTATTCTGAGACCCAGTAAGTTCTAATACGAAGAAGGATATTTCTTATCGTCATTTAGATGACATTGAGTTTATTTTTAAAGTTTATTTTGAGTTCGTGACGTCAATGCCAGAATAATATGCGCGTCTGATTCGCATATCTTAGTAAATGAATCAATTCGAGAATCATGGCACATCGATCAAAACCAAACAAGGGAGCCTTCATTGACAATGCATTCATTGATTGCATCGTCTTTACTTATTTTCTGCCAATTCACCACTTATTGATCGACAATGGGTTAGGGATGGCAAGAAGCTATTTTAGATCAGCTTATTGCCACAGCAATACGTCTAATTTGTGAAAGGATACAATCCTTTGTGAATCAATAAAAGAAATAGTAAAGGAGCTGCGAATCGCAGCTCCTTAATCATTTAATCGAATGTAACATATTCGTAAGCAAGTGGTGGTGTACCTTCTAAATGTTCAACATTAAGAATAATGATGTTGCCACCTGTTTCCTCATCATATTCAAGACTTGTTGTGCCTTCAACGATAACCCATTCATCAGGAATCAGCTGGTTGGCATATTCACTGCGACAGATGATACCAATTAATGATGTATCCTGTTCACAACAAACCATTGCGTAACGGCCTAAGATGAATGCGTTAGGAATAATTTTATCACGGGCAATGAATTTGCCTTTAAGTTTAACATGCTTGTTGGCATAACGTGGCGCATTTTCCATGACATCATAACAGAAGATACCAAAGTCATGATCAGCGATGTCAAGATTCTTCTGCTTATAATCATAAGGAAGAGATTCATCAGGATCATTGTTGATTGTACCATCGATATTTTCATAGATCAGCTGTGCGACTGGGTTCATTGCTTTGAAATTGTTTCTAAACATTGATTTTCTCATGAACTTCTTGTTGAAGCGATTGATGATGATCAAATCACTCTTATAACAATGTTGGTAGAGAAGGGAACGCAAGCCATTGTTTTGAACATAAAGGTTGAAAGTGCTGGCGTCAATAGTAGTTAGAATCTGAACAATGTCCCAACGATTAGGTAATTCAACTTTAAGTAAATCATCAATATTCCACATACCATTGTATTCAAGTAGAACCTGAGTTGGATGATATTTATTGCGCAACATTGTGAAATACTCAGTTGTCAATTCTTCTAATGTTTCTACTGATTCAACATAAGCATCATGTTTTGCGACTTCTTTAGGATCAACAGAGACAAAACCTTCTTCACATAAAACGATTACTGTTTTTTCACCGTCACAGAAGTTGGTATTACATACTGTATCAACTAAGAAGGTTGTTTTACCGCTTTCGAGGAAACCAGTGAAAACATAAATACGTGTTTCTAAAGGATTCATAGATCTTATCCTTTCATTAGTGCATAGATTTTATGAACATCGATGCCTTCACCGATGACACACATTCTACCACCAAAGTCTGGAGTTGTTTCTCTGACTTCATAATCACCTGCGACGAAGTCGAATTCATACCAAGTCTGATCAACGCCTCTGACGATACCTTTAGCACGAAGGATGTTACCTAATGATTTATCAGTATCAAGAACTTCAAGTTTTTCTAATAATTCATCTTTTGTAAACTGATGAGCTGTTTCGATACCAACACTGTCGAATACTTCGTCAGCATCATGTAAGTCTTCTTCATCGAAGTAAAGAGCTGATTCATCATCTTTAACAGCTGCTTCATTATGATCATGGTCATGATCATGATGATGGTGGTGAT
The DNA here is from genome assembly GCA_017633115.1 of Erysipelotrichaceae bacterium. Classification (GTDB taxonomy): domain Bacteria; phylum Bacillota_I; class Bacilli_A; order Erysipelotrichales; family Coprobacillaceae; genus RGIG9341. The sequence goes on from JAGBPZ010000004.1 coordinate 13,929, forward strand.
GGTGATGATGTTCGTGTTCATCGTGATCGTCATGATCGTGATGATGATGTTCGTGTTCGTCGTGGTCATCATGTTCATCATGGTCGTGATGGTGATGTTCGTGCTCATCATGGTCATCATGGTCGTGATGATGATGTTCATGTTCATCATGTTCGTCATGATCGTGGTGATGATGGTGGTGATGATGACCGTGCGCCTGGTCATGCTGATGTTCTTTCTCGGCATCAATTAAAGCTTTTTCTAAGTCTTCCTGAGAATGAGAAGCTTCGAGAATCATATCACCAGTAATGTCATCCCATGGAGTTGTAATGACAGGTGCATGATCATTTAATTCATGGATGATATCCAGGCATTCCTGAATCGTTGCTTCATCAACTTCCTGAGTTCTACTTAATACAACGCAAGATGCGAAAGCAATTTGGTTGTTGAAGAATTCACCAAAGTTTCTGTGGTATAACTTACATTTCTTGGCATCAACGACTGTCAGGAAACGATCTAATTCGAGGTCAGCATCTTTGACTGTCTGAACAGCGGCAATGATGTCAGATAATTTACCAACACCTGATGGTTCGATGATAATACGATCTGGTGCATACTCTTCTAAGACTTTTTTAAGTGCCTGTTCAAAATCACCAACTAGGGAACAACAGATACAGCCCTGTGATAATTCATTGACGACGATGCCTGCTTCACGCATGAAGCCGCCATCGATACCAATCTGACCAAATTCATTTTCAATTAAAACGATTTTTTCGTCTTTTAAGGATTCAGTTAAAAACTTTTTAATTAATGTTGTTTTTCCGGCACCAAGGAAACCAGAAATAATGTCAACCTTACTCATAATATGTTTGTCTCCTTTCATAAAAGAATCGTAATCTTTTTTATTTTGCATCAGTATTCTAGCACAAAAAAGGCAAAATATCATGTTTTATGCAACAAAAAATGCGAATGATTTGAATTTTTTGGCGATAGTTGCCGTATATGCCGTTTTTTTAGAAGTTTCGTTGCTGTATGACGACTAAAAACGAGACAAAAATTTGTTTAATAAACAAATAATGATATTTTTCGTTAGAATAAAAACAAAAAACAGACCTTTTTTACAGTTTCCCTTGAATAATTCTTTTTAATCTTATAAAATAGGTCGCGTAAATCGAATTAAGAGGGGGAAGTCAATCATGACTGATAAAAGAGTTTATAATTTTTCCGCTGGGCCATCTCAGCTGCCAATGCCTGTTTTAGAAGCAGCTCGTGATCAGATGTTGAACTACAACGGTTCTGGACAGAGTGTAATGGAAATGAGCCATCGTAGTGCTGTTTATCAGCAGATCTTCGATGAAACTAAGGCGGACTTAAAGGAATTATTAAATATTCCAGATAATTACAAAATTTTATTGCTTCATGGGGGCGCAACTCAGCAGTTTGGTACTGTTGCTTTGAACTTATTACATAAAGGTAGAGCTGATTATATCGTTACTGGTCAGTTCTCTGGCAAAGCAGCACAGGAAGCATCAAAATTCGGTGATGTTCATATCGCTTACAGCGGTAAAGAAGGCGGCTTTAAACATATTCCATCTCAGGATGAATTAGATATCCGTGATGATATCGATTACGTTCATTTATGCAACAATAATACTATTTATGGTACTGAATGGAATTATGTTCCTGATACAAAAGGTGCACCACTTGTTGTTGATATGTCTTCTGACATCTTATCAAGACCTGTTGATGTATCTAAATATGGTGTCATCTATGCTGGCGCTCAGAAAAATATGGGTATCGCTGGTTTAGGCGTTATTATTATTAGAGAAGATTTAATCACTCCTCATAAAGAAAATATCCAGGTATTATCTGAATATGACACTATGGTCAAGAGTGATTCAATGTATAACACACCACCTGCATATGCTATTTATGTTCTTGGCTTAATGCTGAAATGGTTAAAATCTATGGGTGGTTTAGAAGAAATGCAGAAGCGCAGCGTTGCAAAAGCTAAACTTCTTTATGATTATTTAGACAATCAGGATTTCTACATTCCACATGCAGAACCTGCAGCACGTTCAAATATGAATGTTACTTTCACAACTCCAAACAAAGACTTAGATGCTAAGTTTGTTAAGGAAAGTATCGAAGCTGGTATGGTCAACTTAAAGGGTCATCGTTCAGTTGGTGGTATCCGTGCATCAATCTACAATGCAATGCCAATCGAAGGTGTTGAATACTTAGTTGACTTTATGAAGAAATTCGCAGAAGAAAATAAATAATTGAGAGGAATATTATGTATAGAATTAAAACAATTAATGACATCTCACAAAAAGGTTTAGATAATTTTGGAGATGAATATGAAGTCGGACCAAATGTTGAAAACGAAGATGCCATCTTAGTCAGATCTGCAAAGCTTCACAACTATGATTTCCCTAAATCAATCAAAGCTGTTGCAAGATGTGGCGCAGGCGTCAACAATATCCCTATTGATGAATTACGTTCAAAAGGTATTGTTGTTTTCAATACTCCAGGTGCTAATGCCAACGCTGTTAAAGAATTAGTAATCTGTGGTATGCTTCTTGGTTCTAGACGTATCCTCGAAGGTATTGCTTTTGCGAAAGATTTAACTGGTGATGATTACACTAAGAGAGTTGAACAGGGTAAGAATGCTTTTGTAGGTCCTGAATTAGATGGTAAAAAATTAGGCGTTATCGGTTTAGGTGCAATTGGTGTTGAAGTAGCCAATGCAGCTACTAAATTAGGTATGCATGTTTATGGTTATGACCCATATATGTCAGTTACTGCAGCCTGGGGCTTAAGTAAATGGGTTCATAGAGCTACACTAGATCAAATCTTCAAAGAATGTGACTATATCACAGCTCATGTACCATTAAATGATGAAACTAAAAATATGTTCAACACTAAAACAATCGCTACAATGAAAGACGGCGTTGTGCTCTTAAACTTTGCTCGTGATGAATTAGTTGATGAAGATGCAATTCTTGAAGGCGTTCATTCTGGTAAGATTGCACGTTACGTTACTGACTTTGGTTCAGAAGTCTTAGCTCATACAAGAAACGTTATCGTATTCCCACACTTAGGTGCTTCTACACCTGAATCTGAAGACAACTGTGCAACTATGGCTGTTGAAGAAATCAAAGATTATCTTGAAAACGGTAATATCGTTAACTCAGTTAACTTCCCACGTGTTTATGAACCAAGAGTTTCTAACTATCGTGTCTGCGTGATCCATGTTAACCAGCCTGGTATTTTATCACAATTCACTGCAGCATTTGGTCATAAAGGTATGAATATCGATAATATGTTAAGCCGTCATAGAGGTGGCTTTGCGTATACGATGATCGATACAAACGACTTAAGTGAAGATATCACTAAAGAAATTGAAAGCATTGAAGGCGTTGTTAACGCACGTTTCATTCAGAAAGCTGTATTCTAATCTATAAAAAAGAAAACACCATTAGAGTGCATCCAAGTGTTAACCTGGTTCCTAATCTAATGGTGTATTTTTTTCTAGTGGTCAAAGTTATTCTCGAGAGTGTTGTAACATGGTATAATAATTTAAATTAAAATAAAAGGAGGCCTTTATAATGAAGATCGAATATTATAAAGAGTATAGTGAAGCGTTAAATCGTGATATGGAGTTTAAAGTATATGGCCATGCAGGTCGTCCTTTATTAGTATTCCCTACTCAGGATGGCCGTTTCTTCGACTTTGAAAACAGACATATGGTTGATACTATTGCTGATCTAATTGAACAGGGACGTGTTCAATTATTCTGCTGCGATAGTATGGATAAAGAAGGCTGGAGCCCATATTATGGCTACAGCTATGAACATCGTACATATATTATTGAACAGTACTATTTATATATCGTTAATGAACTTGTACCAAGAATCTTTGAAATCAATTCTAATGGTGGCGATTATGCTGATGGTATTTATACAACAGGTTGCTCAATGGGTGCATCTCATGCAGCAAACTTCTTGTTCCGTCGTCCTGACATCTTCAAAGGCTGTATCGCATTAAGTGGTTATTATGACAGCGATTTATTCTTTGATGATTATCATGATGCAATTACTTATCGTAACAGCCCAATCGAATACATCAATGGTATGAGCTATGATCATCCATACGTCAGCCTGTATCGTCAGTGTCGCATCGTATTATGTTGTGGACAGGGTGCATGGGAAGACGATATGATTCGTTCAACTGCACGTATGCAGGAATTATTGAACTATAAAGACATTCCAGCTTGGATTGATTTCTGGGGCTATGATGTCAATCACGACTGGGATTGGTGGGAAATCCAGTTCCCATACTTTGTTGAACGTGTTATTTAAACTGAACCAATCAAGGGGGACAATTGAATTATGAATGTCATTTTCATCTCACCACATTTTCCAACATATTATTACAATTTCTGTGACCGTTTAAAAGAACGTGGTGCTAATGTGTTTGGTATTGGTGATGCTCCATATGAAACTCTTTCTGAGAATACAAAAAGTTCATTGACTGAATACTATTATGTCAGTTCATTAGAAAACTATGAAGAAGTCTATAAGGCAACCGCTTATTTTGCTTACAAATACGGTAAGATCGACTGGATTGAATCAGAAAATGAATATTGGCTGATCTTAGAAGCACGCTTACGTACTGATTTTAATGTCAACACTGGCCCTAAAGCTGATGAAATGGATTCATTGAGATGGAAATCAAAGATGAAGGCTGTTTATAAAAAAGCAGGAGTCAAAGTTGCTGATTATACTTTACCTGAAACTGTTGAAGATGGTCTGGCATTCACCAAGAAGAATGGTTATCCAGTAATCGTCAAACCAGATAACGGTATGGGCGCATCAGATACTCATAAGTTAAAGAATGATGAGGAATTAAAAGCCTTCTTTGAAAGCAAAGATCCTAATGTCACTTATATTATGGAAGACTATATTCCAGGACAGGTTGAAACTTTCGAAGGAATCACTGATGACAAGCGCAATATCTTTATTGCCACTTCACATGTCATGGTCAACCAGGTCATGGATAGTGTCAATGACAGACAGGAAGCCTTATTTTATTCACAGCCAGTCAAAGATACTGATATCTATGAAATCGGTGCGAAAACAGTTAAGGCATTTAACAGTAACAGCCGTTTCTTCCACTTTGAATTCATGAGATTATTGGAAGATAAAAAAGGCTTAGGTAAAAAAGGTGACCTTTTAGGACTTGAAGTCAATATGAGAGCACCTGGTGCCTATATTCCTGATATGATGAACTTCTGCTATGACGTTGATGTTTACACAATCTGGGCAGATATGCTTCTCTATAATGAATGTTATTACGATATTAAGAGAAAGTATTATGTTGCCTATGTTGGCCGTCATCCAGAATTTGATTATGTTTTAAGCTATGATGATGTCAGAGAACGTTATGGTGATAAGATTGTCATCGATACTGATGTTCCTGCAGCATTAGCTGAAGCTATGGGTAGTCATGTCTTTATCTATCGTACTAAGACTAAGAAAGAAATGAATACTATCATGCAGGCAATTGCCCAGCGTCGATAAAAAAAATAAACAGAGATTTTGCTAGATCTCTGTTTTTTTATTTATGTATTTGTAAGGTAATTGAATAGCGCCTGACAGCCTTCACTGATATCTTTGTAGGCTTGCTTGAAATCACCAGTAAAATATGGGTCAGCGATTTCATGACGATATTTTGTATAG
>JAGBPZ010000138.1 GCA_017633115.1 Erysipelotrichaceae bacterium
AGGAAAGCTCCCTGATCACCAAACCCAGCATTATTAATAAGGATGTCAACATCTAAATGTCTTCTATTGACTTCGTTATAAAGTTCCTGAGCTGAATCTAAGACAGCTAAATCACATTTGATAATATCGATGTGGACATCATATTCTTCAAGAATTGCCTGTCTGATTGTTTCCATTTTATATGTATTACGTGCGGTTAAGATTAAATCATAACCTTTTTTAGCAAGTAAACGGGCACATGCTTCACCAATTCCGTTGGATGCACCGGTGATTAATACTGTTGACATAGTGTTTCCTCCTTTGTCTTTATTCAAAGTATACCATAAGCAATAAAAAAAGGCCTCAATAATAAGGCCTTAGACTCTTAATGGTTGACCTGCATTGCCTCCTGGCTCAGGTTCGGTCGTATAGTTAGAGAAGCGTGAATATTCTTTTTCAAAGTAAAGTTCGATACTGCCAGTAGCACCGTTACGATGCTTGGCAATAATGATTTCAACCATACCATTGGTTTTCGCTTCTGCTTCTTTGTTTTGATAGTCTTCGCGGTGCAAGAAAGCAACGATATCGGCATCCTGTTCAATAGCACCTGATTCTCTTAAGTCAGACAACATTGGTCGACCGCCTTTACGGCTTTCAACCTGACGTGAAAGCTGTGATAAAGCGATGACAGGACAATTCAATTCTCTGGCCATGGCTTTAAGCTGACGGGAGATATCTGAAACTTCCTGTTGTCTTGATTCACGCGAATTAGAAGGGCCAGAAATCAACTGTAGATAATCGATGACGACCATCTTTAAGCCACGTTCCTGTTTTAAACGACGACATTTAGCAGCGATTTCACCAACTTTGATTGATGCACTATCATCAATGAAGAGGTTTGATTTTCTTACCTTGTCTGCAGCCGCATAATATTTATTGCCGTTTTCCTTGATAATTGCTCCGTTACGTAAGGAATCATTATTGATAGACCCCGCACAACAGATCAATCTCATGACAAGCTGTTCAGCTGGCATTTCCAAAGAGAAGACAGCAACTGCTTCATCACTGCGCAACGAGGCATTATAGGCAATATTTAAAGCAAAAGCTGTTTTACCTACAGATGGTCGCGCCGCTATGATAATTAAATCACTTTTCTGGAAACCCGCTGTCATACCATCAAGTTTTGTATAACCTGTCTTGACACCAGAAACGATACCACCATTTTGTTGCAGGATCATTAATCTGTCAGTTACATCTTTGACAACACTATCAATATCCTTAAACTCACCCGCATTACGGTCTCTCGTGACATTTAAGAAATCACGTTCAACATTATTAATAAAGTCGTTTAAGTCTCCGACTTCATCATAAGCTGCAGACACTATATTAGTAGCTTCATGAATCAGACGGCGTAACAATGATTTTTCGCTGAGTGATTTCAAATAAAACTGGGTATGGGCTGTGGTTGGAACTGATTCACTTAATCGTAACAGATAATCAACACCACCAACACGATCTAAGATCTTGTGGTCCATTAAATAAGTTGTGATAGTGGTGACATCAACAGCGCCATGATTGTCATGTATATATTTCATGCCTTCAAAAATCAGGCGATGTCCATCATCATAGAAATCTTCAGGAACCGCAATGTTGAGGACTTCATCACATGCACTTTTATCAATCAGCATCGCGCCTAAAAGCGAGCGTTCTGCATCTATATCATGTGGTAATTCTCTATCCATGACATGTTCTCCTATTTTTCAACCAATTCGACATTGATTGTACCAATGACACCTTTGTAGAGTTCGATTTTTTTCTTCGTTGTACCTAAGTCTGCGACTGGTGAAGCATCAACAAATTTTCTCTTATCAACAGTAATCTGGTGTTCGTTTTGCAGCTTGTTGACAATCTGCTTTGTTGAAATACTGCCAAAGACTCGACCTTCTTTACCAACTTTGACCTTAAATTCAAGGGTAATGTCTTCTAGTGTTTTCGCTAAAGCTTCAGCTTCTTTTTTACGTTCTAAATCTGCCAGACGTTCTGCTTCTTTTTGTTTGGCAACTTCAGCTTTACCAGCTTCGGTTGATAAGACAGCCAGTTTGTTTTTGATCAGGAAATTCTGTCCATAGCCATCAGAGACTTTGACGATATCACCTTTTTTACCAACTTTATTAACATCTTTTAATAAAATAACTCTCATATCTATTCTCCTGTATTCTTGAAATAATCATCTATTGCTTTTTCCAATTCGATTCTGACATCATGAATTGATGTATCCTGTTTCTGACAGGCTGCCATAGTGAAGTGACCACCGCCACCCATAGCTTCCATAATCACCTGGACATTGATCAAGCCACTGCTGCGTGCTGAAATGGCGACCATATTACGTCCGACTTTCGCAATTGTAAAGGCTGCATTGACTCCAGAAATATTGAGCATCTGGTTAGAGCATTTGGCGAGAATCGTACGGGTGTGTTCCTGCTCTTCACTGGCTTCAGCAATCAATACTGATTTACCATAGCGATAAGCCTTTTCTGTGATCTGTAAAACTTCAACAGTTTCTTCAAATGAATCACGAAGCATATCATATGCTTTTGGTACATCTGCAGATAACTCTTTAAGTTTGGCAGCGACGTTAAAGGTACGTACACCTGTGCGTTGACGGAAGTAATTAGTATCAACAAGCATACCCGCATACATAATGGTTGCATCTGTTTCCGTAATATGGACATCAGCACGCTGATAATCACTCAATTCGATCAACAATTCAACAGCGGATGATGCTGATGATTCAAGATAAGTCAGAATCGGTGCTTCAATAAAAGCCTCATCACGACGATGATGGTCAATGACGACACGATTCTTGACCGTATTCAGTAATGTTTGAGAAATAACCAGTTCCGGTTTATGGGTGTCGACAATAATCAACAACGTGTCTCTTCCGATCACTTCTAACGCATCAGCTGGTGATAAAATCAATGATTCATAATCTGGATCATCCATGATTTCTTCAACAACTTTACCCGTCTTGTCTTCAAGTGAATCCATACGTAAGATGACATTGACTTTTTTATCATAGCCTTGCGCAATACGGGCAGCACCAAGCGAGGCGCCTAATGAGTCAAGGTCGGAGTTTTGATGACCCATAAC
>JAGBPZ010000027.1 GCA_017633115.1 Erysipelotrichaceae bacterium
CGTCAATTATATGACAAACCTTATCTGCGCCATTTGTTTTTAGAATTAACACTTAAATGCAATGAACATTGCTTTCATTGTGGCAGCAATTGTACATCAATTGCTGGTGAAGAATTGACATTAGAAGAATACAAAGATATCATCGATCAAATCAAAGAAGATTTTGGTACGAAAGGTATTTATCTTTGTATTACTGGTGGTGAACCGTTGCTTCGACCTGACTGGTTTGACATTATGATGTATGCTCATGAACAAGGTTTTCATTGGGGCATGACAAGTAATGCAACACTGATCACAAAAGAAGTTGCCCATCAGTTGGCTGTTTCGGGGATGAAGACCATATCGGTATCTATCGATGGACTACCTGATACACATGATCGTTTACGAGGGTATAAAGGTGGCTATGAACAAGCAATGCGTGGCATTCAAAATCTGATTGATGAAAATGCGTTTGATCATATTCAGGTCACGACTGTCTTCAATCATGAAAACCTTAAAGAACGTGATGAACTGTTTGAAATCATGAAAGGCATCGATATTGATTCATGGCGTGTAACCAATCTTGAACCAATTGGTCGCGCGCTCTTATCACCAAATCTTATGTGCACAAAAGAAGATTATGTGACAATGTTTGATTTCATCAGAGATAAACGCCGTCAGGGTTATCCAGTCATTTATGGTTGCACACATTATCTTGGAGACGAGTATGAAGGCACAGTCCGTGATTGGATCTGGACATGTTCAGCGGGCATACTGACAGGTAGTATTATGGCTAATGGCGATATTGGCGCTTGTCTTGATATTGAACGTCGTCCAGAAACGATTCAGGGCAATATTCGTCATGACCGTTTTAAAGATGTATGGGAGAATCGCTTTGAATTGTTCCGTCAGCCTTTAGATCAATTATCACCAATATGTAAGGGATGCGCTCATGCGTATGAATGTCGTGGTGATAGTTATCATAGCTATAACTATGATAAGATGGCACCAATGGTCTGTATGAAAGGGACTTTATTCGATTAAAGTGCGTAATTATTGTTGATGTGATAATATTTTCTTGAAAAATGTATCATTGAGGCATACACTAAGAGTATCAAAAAATTGAATGATATAAATCCGAGAAGGGGGATATACTAATGGAAAAGAAAGATCTTGATTGGGGTAATTTAGGTTTCGGTTATATGACAACTGATTACCGTTTCGTTGCCAACTATAAAGATGGAAAATGGGAAAAAGGTGAATTAATCACTGATCCTAACGTCACTATCAATGAATGTGCTGGTATTCTCCAGTATTGTCAGGAAATTTTCGAAGGTTTAAAAGCATATACAACTAAAGATGGTGATATCGTTTGCTTCAGACCTGATATGAATGCTGAGCGTATGTATGATTCTGCAAAGAGATTGGAAATGCCTCCATTCCCTAAAGAAGAATTCGTTAACGCAATTGTTGAAACAGTTAAAGCTAATGCTGCTTGGGTACCTCCATATGGCAGTGGTGCAACTTTATATATCAGACCATACATGTTCGCATCTGGACCAGTTATCGGTGTTAAACCAGCTGACGAATATCAGTTCAGAGTATTCTGTACTCCTGTAGGTCCATACTTTAAAGGTGGTATTAAACCTTTGACATTATGTGTCAGCCAGTTTGACCGTGCAGCACCAAGAGGTACTGGTCATATTAAAGCTGGTTTGAACTATGCTATGAGCTTACATGCACATTCAGTTGCCCATGCAAATGGTTTCGATGAAAATATGTTCTTAGATCCTGCAACTAGAACTTACGTCGAAGAAACTGGTGGCGCTAACTTCTTGTTCGTCACTAAAGATGGTGAAATCGTTACTCCTAAATCAGACTCAATCTTACCATCTATCACAAGACGTTCATTGATCTATGTTGCTGAACATTATTTAGGTCTTAAAGTCAGCCATAGACCTGTTAAATTCGAAGAAATCAAAGATTTCGCAGAATGTGGTCTTTGCGGTACTGCAGCTGTTATTTCTCCAGTTGGCCGTGTAGTCAATGGTGATGAAGTGATCACTTTCCCAAGTGGTATGGAAGAACCAGGTGAAATCACTAAGAAATTACTTGATACATTAACTGGTATTCAGCAGGGTCGTATCGAAGCTCCTGAAGGCTGGATCAAGAAAATCTTATAAAAAATATAAAAACCTGCTTCGGCAGGTTTTTTCAATGTCTTTAGAAAATGGTTTTATGATATCATGGAATAAAGATTTTATAGTGAGGGCAACGTTATGCATAAACAAATCATCACTGACCGTTTTTTACTGTCACGTAAAAGTACGCCAGCAACTAAAGATGATTTACCATCAGCTTTAGATTTGCGAGATACTTTTAATTACATCAATATTCAAAATATCAATAGAGAGTCTGAATGTGTCGGATTAGCCGCTAATCAGATTGGTGTTTTCAAAACCATTCTTGTACTTGCCAATGAAAAGAAGAAAGCGGAAATCATCATCAATCCTGTCATCATCAAACACTCTCAGGAAATGATTGATTCAACAGAAGGCTGTATGTCACTGCCAGGCACTCAAACCGTCAAAAGATATCCTATGATTAAAGTAGAATATGTTGATGAACATTTCAAAAAGAGAACAAAGACCTTTAGAAATATTCAGGCGCTGGTCGTTCAACATGAGATGGACCATTTCGCTGGTAAATTGATTTAAATATGAGGGGGAACTATAAAATGTATGATCAATATAAAGATGGATGGCTGGAAGTTATCTGTGGCTGCATGTTTGCAGGAAAAACTGAAGAATTGATTAGACGTATCAATGTCTTATCCTATGCCAAGAAAACAATCATCGCTTTTAAGCCAAAAGTTGATGATCGTTATTCAGATACAGAAATCGTTTCCCACTCAGGGATTCATATTCCATCAATTGTGATTGAAAAAGCATCAGATATTCTCAAACATGTTGATGATAAGACTGAAGTTGTGGCGATTGATGAAGTCCAGTTTTTTGATCGAGATATCATTGATGTCTGTGAATACCTCGCAGATGCCGGATTGCGTGTCATGGTCGCCGGTCTTGATAAAGACTTTAGAGGGGAACCTTTTGGCAGTATGCCAGAATTGTTGACACGTGCTGAATTCGTCACTAAGCTGACAGCTGTTTGTGCCAAATGTGGGGCACCAGCCACACGTACACAGCGTATTGTCGATGGCCAGCCAGCTTCGTTTCATGATCCTATTGTGATTGTTGGCGCATTGGATTCTTATGAGCCAAGATGTCGTCATTGTCATGATGTTACACAAAAACCATTTGCGTCATTCTTAGAATCACGCCTCAAGAAATAATTAATAAAGGCACCATAATATTGGTGCTTTTTGTGTGGATAAAAGAAAAAAGAACAGTTGTCGGGGCTGTCCTTTAGTCTTTTCAATTATTGAATTATTGGATTTATAGGGAAGGGAAAATTTATGAAGTGTCTAAGGTTTTCTCCTTTGACAACTATAATATATCTATGAATTGTGAATTGAATATGAAGTTTTGAAAAAATAAAAAAGGAGATAACTCCTTTTTCGCATTATTGATTTTCCTCTTTAAGCACATCAATGATTTCGTCTAATGTTTTAACGAATTTCCATGTCTTTTCTGCATATTCAGGTTCAGGATATTTCATGTCTGGGACACAGATAACTTTAATATTGGCATTATAACCTGCCATGATACCTGACTCACTGTCTTCTAAGACGATGGCTTCATCTGGTTGAACACCAAGCTTGTCGCATGCAGTTAAGAAAATATCAGGATTTGGTTTGCCTCTGGCAACCTCATTGCCACATACTGAATCATTAAAATAATCGGTGATGTCGGCCTGAGCAAGGATACGGTCAACACGGTCACGATCAGATGATGTAGCGACAATTGTTTTATAGTTATTATCTTTCAGATATTGTAGAAGTTCAATCAGACCTGGTTTGATAGGAACACCATTTTCTTCAAAATCCTGATTGAGGACGATATGCATTCTCATCATTAAACCGGCAGCATCAAAATCTTCACCAAGACCAGCACGGATACGTTCCTGAATACCAGCAACGTTTTTACCAAGGAATGTTTTGTAATGATCTTCTGACATGGTCAGGCCCATTGGTTTAAGAACCTTTAAGTAGGAATTATAAGTCGCTCTTTCACTATCAATCATTAGCCCATCCATATCAAAAATGATTGCTTTTATCATATGAATTTCCTCCTTAAAAAAATTATAAGAAAAACCACAAGGCACTGTCAATAAACCAATTATTATTTTGCTTATTTGTGATAAGTATTATATAATGAAACAGATTTGGAGGTGCGGTTATGAATACATTGTTACAGAGACTCGAAACGGTCGCTAAAAGATACGACGAGTTAACGCAAATATTAATGGATCCTAGTATTGCGACTGACATCAAAAAGATGACGTCGGCATCAAAGGAGCAGGCATCTTTAGAAAATGCCTATCGCATGTATCAAGAATATAAAACATTATTAGATGGTATCGAAGATGCCAAAATCCTACTTGAAGATGATGATCCAGAAATTGCTGAAATGGCACAAATGGAATTATTAGAATTAGAAGAACAGAAACCCGATTTGGAACATCGCATCCAGATTGAATTAATTCCAAAGGATCCTAATGATGAAAAGAACATCATTATCGAAATCAGAGGTGCAGCTGGTGGCGATGAAGGTAATATCTTTGCGGGTGACCTTTATCGTATGTATACCAAGTATGCAGAATCTCAGGGATGGAAAATCGAAGTTGAAGAAGCACAGACAAGTGAAGCTGGCGGTTATTCATTGATTTCATTCATGGTGAAA
>JAGBPZ010000139.1 GCA_017633115.1 Erysipelotrichaceae bacterium
GAGGTATGTTAATGACAAAAGTATTGTTGATTATTGGTTCAACCAGACAATTGTCCTTTAATCGCCAATTGGCAGAAGTCGTGGAAAAGATGATGGGTCATCAGGTTGATATTTCTTATTTGGATTACTTTGATTTACCGTTAATGAATCAGGATCTTGAAAGTCCTGTGCCAGCAGCAGTTGATCGAGTTCGTAAAGAAATCAAGGAAGCAGATGGTATTTGGATCTTTTCTCCAGAATATAATGGCAGCTATCCTGGTGTTCTTAAAAATATGCTTGACTGGATGTCAAGGCCACTGATTCCTGGTGATTATAATAGTGGCACAGCGATTGCTGGAAAGGTGATTGCCATTAGTGGTGCTGGTGGTAAACCGGCAACTGCCAATATGCGCGCAAAGCTCAAAGAATTATTGACTTTTATTCGTGCAAATCCAATTGAAATGTCAGTTGGCGTCAGTTTAACACCGGAGGCATGGACAACCAATCAATTATCATTAAATGATGAAACAATAATGGCTTTAAAAGCCCAAATAGAAGCCTTTTTAGAGGCTTTAAGAGGCTAAATCAAGTGTGATTTGAGTGTTATTAAGCATGGTTTATATGAGTAAAAACCATGCTTTTTTAGTTGCTTTTTCAACTTCTTTAAAGTGTAAAAAAATATTGAATTTATCTTGTGTTTTTGCTTGCATTTTAGCGGTTTCTAGTGTAAGATAAAGCCGTTGCATACGCGTTGATGTGGGAGGTTGCTGAAACGCTGAGAGCCGTTGTCATGGCGGAAGGGCAATTCAGGTAATTTTCACGGAGCGATGTCTATCAAATAGACAAAGGAGGAATAAACATGGCAAACAACAAAATTAGAATCAAACTGAAAGCGTTTGATCACAAAATCTTAGATGACTCAGCAGAAAAGATCGTAACTGCTGCGAAGAAATCAGGTGCTCAGGTAGTCGGTCCTGTACCTCTTCCAACTGAAAAAGAAATCGTTACAATCTTAAGAGCTGTTCATAAGTACAAAGATTCACGTGAACAGTTTGAAACTAGAACTCACAAACGTCTTATTGACATTGTGAACCCAACAGCAGAAACAGTTGACGTATTAACTCGTCTTGAACTGCCAGCTGGTGTTGATATCCAGATCAAATTATAAGAAAGGTAAAGGTGTTATTCATGAAAGGAATCTTAGGTCGAAAGATCGGTATGACTCAAGTTTTCACAACTGATGGTAGATTGGTTCCTGTTACTGTTATCGAAGCAACTCCAAACGTAGTTCTTCAGAAGAAAACAGTTGAAACAGACGGCTACAACGCAATCCAGGTCGGTTTCGAAGACAAGAGAGAAAAATTAGCAAACAAACCTGAAATGGGTCATGTTGCTAAAGCTAACACAGCTCCTAAGCGCTTCATCAAGGAATTCCGTTACGAAGAAATGATGTCTTACGAAGTAGGACAGGAAATTACTGTTGATAGCTTTGAAGCTGGTGAAATCGTTGATGTAACTGGTACAAGTAAAGGTAAAGGCTATCAGGGTACAATCAAGAAATATGGATATGGCAGAGGCCCTATGTCTCACGGTGGCGGTCCAGTTCATAGACATGCAGGTTCTATGGGTCCAATCGCTCCTAACAGAATCGCTCCAGGTAAAAAACTTCCTGGTCAGATGGGTAATGTTAAGAGAACAGTTCAGAACTTAGAAATCGTAGCTGTTGATAAAGAAAACAATGCACTCTTAATCAAAGGATCAGTTCCTGGTCCTAAAAAAGGTTTAGTTGTTGTTAGATCAGGCGTTAAAGCTGATGGTAAGAAAAACGAAGCTTTAGACTTGATCAACTATGCAGAATAATGAAGCGAAAGGAGGATAAAACATGTTAAAAGTTGCGTTAAAGAACCAGAATGGTGAAGTAGTTAACGAAGAATTTGAATTAAACGAAAATGTGTTCGGTATCGAACCTAACAACCAGGCAATCTTTGATATGGTCTTACTGCAAAGAGCTTCATTAAGACAAGGTACTCATAAGGTTAAAGGTCGTTCAGAAGTTAGTGGCGGCGGTAAAAAACCTTGGAGACAAAAAGGTACTGGTAGAGCTAGACAGGGTACTATCCGTGCTCCACAGTGGCGTGGCGGTGGTGTTGTATTCGGTCCAACTCCAAGAAAATATGGCTTTAAATTAAACAAGAAGGTTAGACGCTTAGCTTTAAGATCAGCGTTAAGCCAGAAAGTTATTGATGATGAATTAATCGCTTTAGATAACATTGCATTCGATACAATCAAAACTAAGAATATGGTTAAAGTCTTAGACACATTCGAAAACCCTAAGAAAGTCTTAGTTGTTTTAGATGAATTAAATGACGAAGTTGTTTATTCAGCTCGCAATATTCCTGGTGTTAAAGTGTTAGATGCAAAACATATTAACGTCTATGATATCTTAGACTGTAACAAGTTGATGATGACTGAAAAAGCCATCGCAGCAGTTGAGGAGGTACTTGCATAATGGCACATATCACTGATGTAATTAAAGCTCCTGTAATCACTGAAAAATCAATGGCATTAATGCAGGACGAAAACAAGTACACTTTTGATGTTGATGTTAAAGCTAACAAAACTGAAATCAAACAGGCTGTACAGGTTATGTTTGGTGTTAAAGTTGTGAATGTCAACACAATCACTGTTAAACCTAAAAAGAGACGTATGAGCCAGACAGGCGGTACTCGTTTCATGGGTAAAACAAATAAGAGAAAGAAAGCTATCGTTACATTAGCTGAAGGCGATTCAATCAATTTATTTGGTGACGAAGAATAATCGCCGACTATCGAAATGAACTCCATTTCGGATAACAAACAAGGAGGAAAACGCAAATGGCTATTAAAAAGTATAAGCCAGTAACAAACGGCCGTCGTGGCATGACAGCGTTAGCTAAAGATGAAATCACAGCTAATAAGCCTGAAAAATCTTTAACAGTCACTCTTAAGAAGAAGGCTGGCCGCAACAACACAGGCCGTATCACTACTAGACATCATGGTGGTGGTGAAAAACGCAAATACAGAATTATTGACTTTAAACGTAATAAAGACAATATCCCTGGTAAAGTTGCTACTATCGAATATGATCCTAACAGATCAGCAAACATCGCATTAATCAATTATGCAGATGGTGAAAAACGTTATATCTTAGCTCCTAAGGGATTACAGGTCGGTATGGTCATCGAATCTGGTGAAGAAGCTGACATCAAAGTTGGTAACTCATTACCAATGGGCAACATCCCTGAAGGTACAGTCGTACACAACCTTGAACTCCATCCTGGTAAAGGTGGTCAGATCGCAAGAAGCGCTGGTGTTTCTGCTCAGATCCTTGGTTCAGAAGACAAATATGTTCTTGTTAGATTAAGTTCAGGTGAAGTTAGAAAGTTCTTAAAAGTTTGCCGCGCAACAATCGGTGTTGTTGGTAACGAAGACCATGGCTTAGTTAACTATGGTAAAGCTGGTCGTATGAGACATAAAGGTGTTAGACCTACAGTTCGTGGTTCTGTCATGAACCCAAATGATCACCCACATGGTGGTGGTGAAGGTCGTACTTCAATCGGTCGTAAAGCTCCTATGACTCCTTGGGGCAAGAAAGCACTTGGTGTTAAGACTAGAAAGAACAAGAAACATTCTAATAAAATGATCGTACGTCGTCGTGGTAGCAAATAAGGGAGGATAAACAGATGAAAAAACCTTTTGTCGATGAATACCTAATGAAAAAGGTAGAAGCTTTAAATAAAGCTGGCAAGAAAGAAGTCATCAAGACATGGTCAAGACGTTCTACTATCTATCCTCAGTTCATGGAACATACATTTGCAGTTTATAACGGCAAAGAACACATCCCAGTATACGTAACTGAAGACATGGTTGGACATAAGTTAGGTGAATTCGCACCAACTAGAACGTTCAAAGGTCATGGCAATGATGATAAGAGATAACGGAGGAGAATAACATGGAAGCTAGAGCAGTTGCTAAAAACATTCGTGTTAGCCCTCAAAAAGCAAGATTAGTTGTTGATTTGGTTAGAGGTAAATCAGTCAAAGAAGCATTAGCAATCTTAGAATTCACTAACAGAAAAGCTTCTCCAGCTGTTTACAAAGTCATCAAATCTGCAGCAGCTAATGCTGTTAATAATGAAGGCGCAGAGGAAGAAACATTATATGTTAAAGAGATCTTCGTTGACGAAGGTCCAACTATGAAGAGATACCGTGCCAGAGCTAAAGGTCAGGGTACTCGAATTTTAAAGAGAATGAGCCACATCACTGCAGTGGTTGCAGAAAGATA
The DNA here is from genome assembly GCA_017633115.1 of Erysipelotrichaceae bacterium. GTDB lineage: Bacteria > Bacillota_I > Bacilli_A > Erysipelotrichales > Coprobacillaceae > RGIG9341. The sequence goes on from JAGBPZ010000139.1 coordinate 4,302, forward strand.
ATAGGAGGCATAAGTAAATGGGTCAGAAAGTTAGTCCAGTTGGCTTTAGAGTTGGAATCAACCGTGATTGGAGCTCTAGATGGTATGCCGATAAAAAAGAATTCGCGAATTTATTACACGAAGATATTAAGATCCGCGATTTAATCACATCCAAGCTCAAACATGCTTATGTTGCAAAAGTCGATATCGAAAGATCTAAGAAGAGAGTTAATATCTTTATTCACACTTCAAGACCTGGTGTTGTCATCGGCGAACGTGGTAAAGATATCGAAGCATTAAGAAAAGAAGTCTTAAAGTTAGTGAAAGACGCTCAGGTTTATATCAACGTTGTTGAAATCAAAAATCCTGATGTCAACGCTACTTTAGTTGCACAGAGAATCGCTGAACAGTTAGAAAATCGTGCATCTTTCAGAACAGTTCAGAAGAGAGCAATCCAGTCAGCTATGCGCGCTGGTGCTAAAGGTATCAAAACTGCAGTATCTGGTCGTTTAGGCGGCGCTGATATCGCACGTACTGAAGGTTATTCTGAAGGTAATGTCCCTCTACATACAATTAGAGCTGACATCGATTACGCTGTTGCTGAAGCTGCAACAACTTATGGTAGACTTGGTGTTAAAGTCTGGATCTGTAATGGAGAAATTCTCCCAACTAGAAATAAGGAGGAACGTTAACCATGTTGATGCCAAAAAGAACCAAGTATAGAAGACCTCATAGAATTAAATATGAAGGTAAAGCTAAAGGCGGCAAAACTGTTGCTTTTGGTGAATATGGATTAGTTGCCATGGAAGGTGCATGGATTACTTCAAGACAGATTGAAGCAGCCCGTGTTGCTATCAATAGACATATGAACCGTGGTGGTAAAGTTTGGATCAGAATCTTCCCTCACTTAGCTAAAACTAAGAAGCCATTGGAAGTACGTATGGGTTCTGGTAAAGGTGCTCCTGATGAATGGGTAGCAGTTGTTAAGCAAGGAAGAGTTATGTTTGAAGTAGCTGGTGTTAGCGAAGAATTAGCACGTGAATCATTACGTTTAGCTGCACAAAAGTTACCTATTAAATGTAAGATCATCGGAAGAGGTGAATAACTCGTGAAAGTTAATGATATTAGAGGTATGGAAACTGCTGAATTAGAAAAACAGGTTGAAGAATTCAAAAAAGAGTTATTCAGCTTGAGATTCCAGCATGCTACAGGTCAGTTAGAAAATACTGCTCACATCAAAGAAGTGAGAAAATCTATCGCAAAAATCAAGACAGTTATTAGAGAAAGAGAATTACAGAAATAGGAGAGACAATCATGGAAAGAAATAATCGTAAGGTTTATACTGGTACAGTTATCTCTACTAAAATGGACAAAACGATAACTGTTCTCGTTGAAACTCATATTAAAGCTAAAATTTATGGCAAACGCATTAAGTCATCTAAAAAGTTTAAAGCTCATGATGAAAACAATATTGCTAGAGATGGTGATATCGTAAAGATCATGGCTACTAGACCATTATCTGCAACTAAACGTTTCCGTTTAGTAGAAGTAGTTAAAAAAGCAGAAGTCGTAGAGTAAGAATCTAAAAGGAGGTCACACAATGATCCAAAATGAAAGCAGATTAAAAGTGGCTGATAATACAGGCGCTAAAGAGGTTTTAGTTATTAGAAACCTCGGTGGTTCAAATAGAAAATCAAGTAACATCGGCGATATCGTTGTTGTTACAGTTAAACAGGCTACTCCAGGCGGTACAGTCAAAAAAGGTGAAGTATGTAAAGCTGTCATCGTAAGAACAAGATATGGTGTTAACCGTCCTAATGGTTCTTACATTAGATTCGACGACAATGCATGCGTTCTTATTAAAGATGATAACACACCTAGAGGTACTCGTATCTTTGGCCCTGTTGCAAGAGAGTTAAGAGATGCTGATTTTATGAGAATCGTATCACTTGCTCCTGAAGTACTATAGGAGGAGTTAAGAGTATATGAAATTAAAAGTTGGTGATACAGTTAAGGTCATCGCTGGTAGCGAAAAAGGCAAAACTGGTGAAATCTTACGTATCGATCATAAGAAAAACAGAGTTGTCGTTGAAAACGTCAACAAAGTCACTAAGCATGTAAAACCATCTCAGGCAGATCCTGAAGGCGGTATTATCTCAATCGAAGCACCAATCCACGTATCAAACGTTGCTTACTATGATACAAAAGCTAACGAAATCGTTAAAATCGGTTATAAATTCGATGAAAACGGTCGTAAAGTTCGTATCAACAAGAAAACTGGTGCTGAATTAAAAGCAAAGAAATAATAGGAGGCTAAATAATGAACAGACTACAAGAACGTTACAAAACTGAAATTAGTAAGTCATTAATGGAAAAGTTCGGTTACACTTCTCCAATGCAGCTTCCTAAGATGGAAAAAATCGTTCTTAATATTGGTGTTGGTGATGCAACTACTAACGCTAAATTATTAGAAGAAGCTGTAGAAGAATTGACAATCATCTCAGGTCAGAAACCTGTTATCACTAAAGCTAAGAAATCAATCGCTGGTTTCAAAATCCGTGAAGGCCAGGCTATCGGTTGTAAAGTTACATTACGCGGCGAAAGAATGTATGAATTCATGGACAAACTTGTCAGCATCACACTTCCACGTGTAAGAGACTTCAGAGGCGTACCAAAGAACTCATTTGATGGTAGAGGTAACTACACTTTAGGCGTTAAAGAACAGTTAATTTTCCCTGAAATCGATTTCGATAAGGTCGCTAAATTAAGAGGTATGGATATCGTATTTGTCACTACTGCTAAGACTGATGAAGAAGGTCGCGCATTATTGACAGAATTAGGCGTTCCATTCGCAAAATAGTAGGAGGATAGACTATCAATGGCTAAAACATCGCTGAAAGTTAAACAGATTCGTCCTCAGAAGTTTAAAGTTCGTGAATACACAAGATGCGAACGCTGTGGACGTCCACATTCAGTTTTAAGAAAATACAGATTATGCCGTATTTGCTTCAGAGAATTAGCTTACAAAGGCGAAATTCCTGGTGTTAAAAAGGCAAGCTGGTAATAAATCCGAAAGAAGGAGGATATGCATATGGTCACAGATCCAATTGCAGATATGCTAACAAGAATTCGTAATGCTAATCAGCAGAGACATGACGATGTTACCATTCCTTATTCAAACATGAAGAAAGACTTCACTGAAATCCTTTTAAATGAAGGCTTCATCGCTGGCTACACAGTAAAAGGCGAAGGTGTTGAAAAGAATATCGTCATCACATTAAAATATAAAGGTAATGACCGCGTCATTACTGGTTTAAGAAGAGTTTCTAAACCTGGCTTACGTCAGTATGCTAAAGTCAACGAAATCCCTAAGGTTTTAAATGGTTTAGGAATCGTTATCTTATCTACTTCTCAGGGGCTTATGACAGATAAAGAAGCTAGAGCCAAAAATATTGGTGGAGAAGTATTAGCTTATATCTGGTAATAGGAGGGTAAAAGAATGTCTCGTATAGGTAAAAAGAGCATTGTTGTACCTGCAGATGTAACTGTTGATATCGCTGCTGATAATACTGTTACAGTCAAAGGTCCTAAGGGTGAATTAGTAAGACAGTTTTCACCAGTTATTACAATCGCTCATGGTACTGAAGAAGTACATGAAGGAACTGAAGTTAAAGAAATCGCAGTTATTAACGTATCAAGATCAAGTGAAATCAAGACTCATAAACAGTTGCATGGTACAACTAGAGCTGTACTTGCTAACATGATCGAAGGTGTCAGCAAAGGTTTCGAAAAAGACTTAAAAATCGTTGGTATCGGTTATCGTGCACAGGTACAAGGTCAGAAGTTGACATTAAATATTGGTTACTCTAACCCAGTCGTTATGGAAATTGAAGAAGGTGTAACAGTTACTTGTGGTTCACCAACTGAAATTAAAGTAGCAGGCATCAACAAGGAAAGAGTTGGCCAGGTCGCAGCATTAATTAGAGCAGTCAGAAAACCTGAACCTTATAAAGGTAAAGGCATCATGTATAAAGACGAAAAGATCATTAGAAAAGAAGGTAAAACTGCTAATAAGAAGTAGTTTTGATTTAAGGAGGAAAGTCAAGTCATGGCAAAGAAAGTTTCACGTAATGATATACGCCAGAGACGTCATGCGAGAGTACGTAAGAAAATTTCTGGAACTCCAGAATGTCCACGTCTGAATGTTTTCCGTTCAAATTCTCATATTCATGCACAGGTTATTGATGATGTTAACGGTGTAACTTTAGCTGCAGCTTCATCAGTAAGCATGAAACTAGAAAACGGTGGTAACATTGAAGCCGCTAAATTAGTCGGCGCAGAAGTTGCTAAAAACGCTTTAGAAAAGAATATTGAAAAAGTCGTATTTGACCGTGGTGGCTATGTCTATCATGGTAGAGTCAAAGCTTTAGCAGAAGCTGCTAGAGAAGCTGGCTTAAAATTCTAACAGGAGGCGACAAAATGGAAGAACGTAAACCAAGAGAAAATTCTGGCAGAAATTTCAACAGAAATCCTAATGGTAGAAGAAATCCAAGAAGAGGCCAGAAGAGAAGAAATAGAAGACCTGTTCAGAAAGAATTCGAAACAAGAGTAGTATCAATCAACCGTGTTACTAAGGTTGTTAAAGGTGGTCGTAAGATGCGCTTTGCAGCATTAGTAGTTATCGGTGATAAAAAGGGTAGAGTTGGCTTCGGCACTGGTAAAGCAAACGAAGTACCAGATGCAATCAGAAAAGCTGAAGAAAATGCTAAGAGAAACGTTATCAACGTTCCAATTCAGCATGGTACAATCCCTCATGAAGTTAATGGTTCATATGGTTCTGGTCAAGTATTCGTAAGACCAGCTGCTGAAGGTACTGGAATCATCGCTGGTGGTCCAGTTCGTGCGGTTGTTGAATTAGCAGGTTACACTGACATCTTATCAAAATGTATCGGTTCAAGAACTCCTATTAACTGTGTAAGAGCTACAGTTGAAGGCTTAAAACAGTTAAAGACAGCTGAACAGGTAGCAGCATTAAGAGATAAGACTGTTGAAGAAATTTACGGATAGGGGGACAAGTTAAATGGCAGATCAAGTTAAAATTACGCTTGTCAAGAGTCCTATTGGTTCTAAGGCTTATCAGAAAGCCACTCTTAAAGCATTAGGTTTAACAAAAATGCATAAGACTGTTGTAAAAGACAATAATGTCTATGTACAAGGTCAGATTAATACTGTAAGACACCTAGTCAAAGTTGAAGAAGAATAGGAGGCTCTACAATGAAATTACATGAATTAACATATACTGAAGGTGCTCGTAAGAAGAGAAATCGTGTCGGACGTGGTACTAGTTCAGGTAATGGTAAGACATCTGGCAGAGGCCAGAAAGGTCAAGGTTCAAGATCAGGCGGCGGTAAGAGACCTGGTTTTGAAGGTGGTCAGACACCATTGTTCATGCGTATTCCTAAACGTGGTTTCACTAACATCCACAAAACTCAGTACGCAATCGTTAACGTTGGTGATTTGAACAGATTTGATGCAGATACAGAAGTCACTATCGATACTTTAATGACAGCTGGTTTAGTCAAAAAGAAATTAGATGGTTTAAAAGTTTTAGGAAATGGTGAATTAAACGTTGCTTTAAAAGTTAAAGCTAACAAGTTCTCTAAGAGCGCTGTTTCTGCAATTGAAGCCGCAGGTGGAACTACTGAGGTGATCTAAGATGCTTAACTTTTTAAAGAATGTCTTTAAAAAAGGTGAATTGCGTCGTAAAGTCATCTTCACATTAGGGATGTTGTTCGTATTCCGTTTAGGTGCTGCAGTTACTGTACCAATGATTGATGCTAACGCATTATCATCATCTGCTACAAGCTCTGGCATCTTCGGTATCATGAACATGCTTGGTGGTGGCATGCTGGAAAGATTCTCAATCTTCTCACTTGGTGTGTCTCCATATATCACATCATCCATCATTATTGAATTATTATCTATGGATGTCATTCCTACTTTGGCTCAATGGCAAAAAGAAGGTAATAATGGTAAGAAAAAGAAAGACACTGTTACTCGTTATCTGACATTATGTCTTTCAGTTATTCAGGGTGGATCCCTGACATATGCATTTGATAAAGGTTATGGTATCTTAAATAATCCTACATTCTGGACATATGCTTATGTTGTCTTAGTTATGGCCGCAGGTTCAATGTTCGCAATGTGGATTGGTGACCAGATCACAATCAAAGGTGTAGGTAACGGTATTTCGTTATTGATCTTCACAGGTATAGTTGCAAACTTACCAAATAACTTCCTGACAACTTATGATACAATGGTAAGCTGGAAGAACATGAGCGTTGCAGCTAGAACAACTGCATGGTACGCATTGTTCGTTCTTGCTTATCTGGCAATCGTTGTCTTCGTTGTCTTTACTGAAGGTGCAATCCGTAAGATTCCAATCTTCTATGCAAGTAACACACAGACAATCATGCGTGTGAAAGAAGAAACACATATGCCAATCAAGATCAATAGTTCATCAGTTATTCCAGTTATCTTTGCGTCAAGCGTATTAGCTGCGCCAAGAACTATTATCTCATTCATGGACTCAAACGCAACTACAGAGATGATTGATAATATTCTTGATTATCAACAGCCAATCGGCTTCGTTCTCTATGTTGTAATGATTGTATTATTCACATTCTTCTATTCAAATCTTCAGATTGATGCAAGAAAAATCGCTGATGATTTGAAACGAAGTGGCGGTGCAATCCCAGATGTCCGCATCGGGGATGACACTAAGAAATACATCGGTAAAGTACTCAATCGTGTCACTGTAGTCGGTTCATTGTTCTTAGCAATTATTGCTGCAATCCCAGTTATGGCACCAGTCATCTGGACAGCAACCAGCGACAATGCACTTTCACTTGGTGGTACAGGTTTGATTATCGTTACTGGTGTCGCATTAGAAACAGTGCGACAGATCAAGAGTATCTTGACTCGAAATGAATATCATGGCTATATCAGACGATAAGCAATTGAAGAATAATTATAAGGAGTACAAATGAATATTATTTTAATGGGCCCTCCTGGTGCAGGTAAAGGCACTCAGGCTAAGAAAATTTCTGAAGAATTAGGTTTAGCACATGTCTCAACTGGTGATTTATTCAGAAATGCATTAAGATCAATGAACGAATTCGGCGTTAAGGCTAACGCTTATATGGAAAAAGGTGAATTAGTTCCTGATTCACTTACTAATGAAATGCTTTTAGATCATCTTGAAAAGAATAAAGATGCTATGGCAGCTGGTTTCATCTTAGATGGTTATCCAAGAAATGTTGACCAGGCTGAACATTTAGCAAACGTTATTTTACCTAAGTTAGGTACTAAGATTGATGCAGTTCTTAATATTGCAGTTCCTTCTCAGAAGTTAATCACAAGATTATCAGGCAGAAGAACATGCAGAGACTGTGGTACATCTTTCCACGTAGAATTCAACCCACCTAAAGTTGAAGGCGTATGCGACAACTGTGGCGGCGAATTATACCAGAGAGCAGACGAAAACGAAACTGCAGTTGCTAAGAGACTTGATACTTATGATCAGGCTACTCGTCCATTAATCGAATACTACGCTAATAAAGGTGAATTAACTGAAATCAATGGCGATCAGTCAATGGACAAAGTATTTGCTGATATTAAAGAAAGTTTAAAGGGATAGTTTTTGTAGTATGATTACAATTAAAAACTCTAGAGAAATTGAGTTAATGCGTCATGCAGGTCATGTCGTTGGCTTAGTCCATCAGAAGATGGCAGAAGTCCTAAAACCAGGTATGACAACTCAGGAAGTTGCTGATATCTGTGAAAAGGTCATCAGAGACAATGGTTGTACACCTTCATTCCTCAACCTCTATGGTTTCCCTGGTGCAGTATGTACATCAGTCAATGATGTTGTTGTACATGGCATTCCAAGTGACTATGTCTTACAGGATGGCGATGTCATTTCTGTAGACGTAGGTGCTTGCTGGAAAGGTTATCATGGCGATAGTGCCTGGACCTATGCAGTTGGCAATGTAAGTGATGACGTCAAACATTTGATGGAAGTCACTGAAGCTGCACTATACGCTGGACTAGAACAGGTTAAACCTGGAAACCGCGTATCAGATATTTCTCATGCTGTACAAGTTTATCTTGAAAGTCATGGTTGTACAACTCCAAGAGATTATACAGGACATGGAATTGGTACAGCAGTCCACGAAGATCCAACCGTTCCAAACTGGGGCGAACCAGGACGTGGACCAAGACTTAGAAAAGGTATGTGTATTGCGGTTGAACCAATGGCTCACCTTGGTGGTGAGGAAGTCTACACATTAGATGATGATTGGACAGTCGTAACACGAGATCATTCATTAGCTGCTCATTATGAGCACACAGTTGCAATCACAGACAGCGGTTATGAAATTATGACTAAAGTATAAGGAGATATGTATGGCAAAGAAAAACGATGTAATCGAAGTCAAAGCAGTTGTTAAGGAAGCATTACCAAATGCAACTTTCAAAGTCGAATTAGAAAATGGAGCAGTTATCGATGCTCACGTTTCTGGTAAAATCCGTATGAACTACATTCGCATTTTACCAGGCGATACGGTAACAGTTGAAATTTCTCCATATGATTTAAAACGTGGGCGCATTACATTTAGACAGAAATAATATCTTCCGAAGGAGGAAAACAAGATGAAAGTTAGACCATCTGTAAAACCAATGTGCGATAAATGCAGAGTTATTAGACGCAAAGGGAGAGTCATGGTTATTTGTGAGAACCCTAAACACAAACAAAGACAAGGTTAATTAGGAGGAAGTTATGGCACGTATAGCAGGTGTTGATATCCCACGAAATAAACGTGTGGTTGTTTCTTTAACTTATATCTACGGTATCGGCAGCACTACTGCAAAGAAAATCTTAGCAGCAGCTGATGTTGATGAAAGTATCAGAGTTAAAGACTTAACTGAAGAACAAGAAACAAGAATTAGAAGAGAAGTAGAACATTACGTAGTTGAAGGTGATCTCCGTAGACAGACTACTTTAAACATTAAACGTTTAATGGAAATCGGTTGCTACAGAGGCATGCGTCACAGAAGAGGTCTTCCAGTACGTGGTCAGAGAACTAAAACTAATGCAAGAACTCGTAAGGGTAAGGCTCGTCCAATTGCTGGTAAGAAGAAATAAGATAGGAGGTTAAAAAATAATGGCTAAGCAAAGAAGAACTACACGTGGTAAAAGACGTGTTAAGAAGAATATTGCAAAAGGTATTGCTCATGTTCATTCAACTTTTAACAATACTATCGTTTCAATTGCCGATGAACATGGTAACGTCATCTCTTGGTCAAGTGCTGGTGCATTAGGCTTCAGAGGTGCTAGAAAATCTACTGCTTATGCAGCACAGATGGTTGCTGAAGCAGCAGCAAAAGCTTCTATGGATCATGGTATGAAATCAGTAGAAGTCAACGTTAAAGGTCCAGGTCCTGGACGTGAAGCAGCAGTTAGAGCATTATCAGCTGCAGGATTAGAAGTTACAGCTATCACAGATGTAACACCAATTCCTCATAACGGTTGCCGTCCACCTAAACGCCCTCGTGGATAGTAATCACTTATATTAATAATCGCGTTTAAGAAAAATGATCTTTGATGAGGAGGAAAAGAATGCAGAAGTTTGAAAAAGCAAATTTCAGAGTTGAGACTTACGATGAAAATGATAATCATGCACAGTTTATCATTGAACCTTTAGAAAGAGGTTTTGGTACGACTTTAGGTAACTCTTTAAGAAGAGTACTGTTGTCATCAATGCCTGGCGCAGCCGTATTTGCGGTTAAAGTACAAGGCGCTATTCATGAATTCTCAGCTGTCGATGGTGTTAAAGAAGATGTTACTGCCATCATTCTGAATATCAAGAAACTTGTATTCGAACTTGATAGCGAAGAAGATGTCACTATGGTCATCGATGTGAAAGGTCCAGCGATCGTCACAGGTGCCGATATTCAGTGTCCTTCCGAAGTTAAGATGATTTCCAATGATTTGGTCATTGCTCATGTTGCTGATGGTGCACATCTCTATATGGAAATGTATGCTCATAAGGACAGAGGTTATGTCAGCGCAGACAACAACAAGAAATATGTCAATACAATCGGTGTAATTCCAACTGATTCTATTTACTCACCAGTTGTCAACGTTGCTTATGCAGTTGAACCTACAAGAGTTGGTCAGTCTGCAAAATATGATCAGTTAACAATGGATATCACAACTGATGGTTCAATCAAGCCTCATGAAGTATTAGCTCTAGCAGCTAAGGTTCTTGTCGAACATCTCAACATGTTCGTTGAACTGACTGATGAAGCAATTAATATGGAAGTTATGAGTGAAGTCCAGCAGGATACAGGTAACAAAGTCTTAGATATGACTATCGAAGAATTAGACTTATCTGTTAGATCTTATAACTGCTTGAAGAGAGCTGGTATCCAGACTGTTCAGGAATTAGCTTCTAAAACTGAAGATGATATGATCAAGGTTAGAAATCTTGGTAAAAAGTCATTAAAAGAAGTTAAAGAAAAATTATTGGAATTAGGTCTCGGATTCAGACCAGTTGACTAATCTAAAAAATTAGGAGGAGTTCTAAAATGGCATATAGAAAATTAGGACGTGTTGGCGCTCATAGAAAAGCTATGTTGCGTAACCTGGCTACTGATATTATCATGTATGGTAGAATCGAAACAACAGAAACAAGAGCTAAAGAAGTTCGTAAAATCGTTGACAAGTTAATCACTCTTGGCAAACGTGGCGATTTACATGCAAGAAGACAGGCAGCTGCCATTTTACAGGATGTCGTTGACCAGGAAACAGGTAAGACTGCAGTTCAGAAATTATTTGACGAAGTTGCACCTAAATTTGCAGACCAGAACGGTGGTTACTGCAGAATGATCAAGACATATAACCGTAGAGGCGATAACGCTACTATGGCAGTTGTTGGCTTATTCTAAACAACACTCACATATAATTAACAGTTACTCTCAGTAGTAACTGTTTTTTTATGCAATTTTATTTACAAAGATTTGTTAATGATGTAAAATGTCAAAGTCATAAAGGTGGTGATAATCATGTTGATCAATCAAATCCAGCAAACGAAGTTTTCTGAGAGTGAAGCTGTCATTATGCGCTATGTCCTAAGTCAGAGAGAAGCTATTGCTTCAATGACCTGTCAGGATATTGCCGATGCGACGTTTACATCAGCACCACTCACAATTCGTATTGCAAAAAAACTTGGCTTTTCAGGATGGAATGATTTTAAAAAAGCATTTGTTGAAGAACTGAATTATCTCGAAGCTCATCAGGAAGTCGATGCATCAATTCCATTTGTCATCACTGATGATCCAATGAGTATTGCAGGTAATATCATTCGTCTACACGAAGAAACAATCAAAGATACCCGTGAACTCTTACACCATGATGAAGTGAGTCAGGCAGTATCATTACTTAGAAAGGCTAAAGTCATTGATATCTATACAACAAGTGATTATTACCCTCAGGCAATGACATTTAAGAATCGCATGAGCTTGGGTGATGCAATCGTGAATATTGGTTGTGATGATGGCACAATGTCGCAAATGATTGCTAAGAGCGATGCAACCCATTTAAGTATTATCATTTCTTATTCTGGGGAAACGAAAGCACTGCTTCGCGTGCTAAAATGGCTACGCCACAAGAACGTGTCGATCATGGCGATGACGTCAATTTCC
>JAGBPZ010000140.1 GCA_017633115.1 Erysipelotrichaceae bacterium
ATGTCTCGTCTCTATGTGCATCTTTCCAAAGATAAGGAGACAGCACTCATGACAGGTAAACGTCATGGACGTCCTGTTGTTTATGTTGTTCGCAGCGGAGAGATGGCCCGTGATGGCTATACCTTCTATCAATCCGTTAATGATGTCTGGCTCATCAAGCATGTGCCACCAATTTATCTGAGCAAAAAATAAAGTCAGCGTTTGAAGCACCGACTTTATTTTTATTTATAGAAGACTGTCAGTCCTGGCTCAGTTGGGTGATCCATGTAGACGATATCCTGAGCATCAATTTTCGTTGTGAGAAGTTTATACAGGATGGCCGCATCACCGGATGCGCCAAGTGTCATACATAAGGACAAAATATAAATAAGCCATGAGTGAGTGATAAAAGCAATGACTAATGGAATAAGACCAAGAAGTAACCCTGGCATCATACAGCCAATTATATACTGACCTTTTGTTAAGCTATCCCCACAATAACAATACGCAATACCTTTTTTAATATTGACACCAAACTGAATGGCTTTAAAACCACGTTTGGCAAACAGACCAAAGAAGAAGCCATGAATCAATTCGTGGACAACAATCAATACCACATATCCAATCAAAACGATGATTAAACCTCTAAGACTATAAGCATCTTTTATTTGCTCCAAAGTCACATTCATCATAAATATGAATGTCAAAGCGATACTGATCATACCGCCAACGATGATAATCCAAATGTTGAAAGATTTTATTTCCAAAGTGAGATTTTGATGTTGATACCCTTGTGCTTCTAATTCCTTAACTTGTTGTTCATAGGCATCATAACGTTTTTGTTCCTGTGCTGTCATTTTTGCTTTTCTCTCCTATATTGTTCATATATTTTTCGATATTTTGGTGAGACATCGATAGATAAAGCAATACCATCATCTAAAAAGGATTCGTCTCTTACGGTTGCCAGTGAGGTGATTTTTGAATAAGCATCACCCTCGGCATAAGGTATCAATAAATCGACATGTTCTTCATCCTGAAACAACATGCTGATCATCAGATCTTCAAGCATGGCAATACCGGTTCCTTCTTTAACGGACATAAAGACATGCGGCTCTTCAGGAATCGTGAGATCCGGTACCCCACGATCAATTTTGTTGTAGGCATAAATCATCGGTACATGGGATGCACCTAAGCGTTCAATAACTTCACGGGTCACTTCCATTTGATGTTTAGCCTGAGGTGATGAACCATCAATGACCTGCACAATCAGATCGGCTTCTGTCACTTCTTCGAGTGTAGACTGAAAGGCTTCGACAAGGTGATGCGGCAAATTAGAAATAAAACCAACCGTATCACTCATGAGAATACGTTTATTGTTTTTAAGGACGACTTGTCGTGTGGATGTTTCCAGCGTTGCAAACAACATATCTTCTTCAAAGACTTTCTTATCCGAGAAATAATTCAAGAGCGACGATTTCCCGGCGTTGGTATAACCTACTAAAGCCACAACTTTTTCATGTTGACGATTTTTACGTTGGGTCTGTCTGACCTTTTTCAGCTGTTCAAGCTGTCGTTTCGCTTTTGTGATCTGGTTACGGATACGACGACGATTTAGTTCAATTTCCTTTTCACCAGCACCTCTAAAGCCACTGCCGCCTTGTTGTGAATAGATAGCCTGATTCATACCTGCAAGTCGCGGCAGTTCATAATTGAGGCGGGCTATCGTCACCTGAAGGCGGGCTTCATTGGTTTTCGCACGTTCATTAAATATATGAAGAATCAAATCGGTACGATCAATGACTTCAACGCCCAAAGCGTCACTAAGGTTACGTATTTGTAATGGTGTGAGTTCTTCATTAAAAACGACAACCTCTTCGTCATCGAGTGCCAGCTTGACTTCTTCAACTTTCCCTTTACCAATAAAGTAAGCTTTTGTTGGTTCGGCTTTCTGGGTGATGACACGTGTGACGTCCAAATGACAGGCATCACATAAGCTATTCAGTTCTTCAAGGTTGAGATTCCACAGCTCGTCACTGTAATGATCATTAAGGGCTACCAGTAATGCTTTCATGTCTTTAGTTCTCCTAAATGTATTGTAAATAAAAGTCTTAAGGGTTTCAATGAGGAGATGTATTTCACTTGCATATTCACAGGAATATGATACACTATTAATAGTAATCATTACTATTAAGGAGTTTGGAGATGAGTAGTGTTAAAACCAGACGCTCAAAGCAGCGTGAAGTCATTAAAGAGATACTCATTCGTGATGTATCTCATCCTACAGCTGAAGAAATCTATGAACAAGCTCGCAAAATTATTCCTGATATTTCCTTAGGAACGGTCTACCGCAACCTCAAATTATTGAGTGAGAAGGGAATAATCCATACCGTTAAGGTGAGTGATAATATTGTTCATTATGACGGGAACCTTGAGGCTCATCATCACATGGTTTGTGATCAATGTGGTATGATTGTTGATGTCAAACTGGATCAGGATATCTTCCAGTCACTATCACACTATTTTGCCGCTATGAATCTTCAGTTGCGCGAAAACCCTATTCTTTTCCACGGTATTTGTAAAGATTGCCAAAGCAAATTAGAGGAGGTAACACAATGACATCTTTAAAAGGCACTCAGACAGCTAAAAACTTAATGGCTGCATTCGCAGGCGAATCTCAGGCACGCAACCGCTATACTTATTGGGCAAGCATCGCTAAGAAAGAAGGTTATGTCCAGGTTCAGAACATCTTCTTAGAAACAGCAAATCAGGAAAAAGAACATGCTAAGAGATTAATGAAATTATTAAATGCAGATTACGCAGGTGAAACAATTGAAATCACTGGTTCTTTCCCAGTTTTAATGGGTACAACTGTTGAAAACTTAAAAGCTGCAGCTGCAGGCGAAAACGAAGAATGGACTGAAATGTATCCAGCATTCGCAGAAACAGCTCAGGAAGAAGGTTTCCCACAGATTGCTGCCATCTTACGTGCAATCGCTACTGCTGAAAAAATGCATGAAGATAGATATTTAAAACTTTTAAAAGCAATCGAAGCTGGTCAGGCATTCGAACGTGACGAAGAAGTAACTTGGAAATGCAATAACTGTGGTTTCATCACTAAAGCAAAGAAAGCCCCAGTTAAATGTCCTGCATGTGATCATCCACAGGCACACTTCGAAGTCTTCACTTTCTTAGATGATTAATCACTAAAAAAACGGCTTAATTGCCGTTTTCTTTTGCTTTCATAAAGTAACGCTGTCCAATCAAATAGCCTACGACCAGTAAAGTACCCGCAAAGGCAAGAATCACACCTATTTCAACAGCCAATGCCGCAAAGTACTCTTCAGGGAAAATATTGATGATTGGATCAATCAAAGGATTGATCAACCAATAATCATTATTGAAAAGGATCTTATGGAATAATGTGAATGCGGCATCAAAGTCGCTCATGGCTACAATCCCCACAATCACACCAAAGATGACAAGCATGATCACTGTCAGTTTCATGAATTCTACTTCCCTGTCCTTTAAGCAGGAACGTATCAAAAGTACAATCGGAACGATGGCAACGATCTCATAGATTTCAGCAACCGTATAAAGGACTTTGACGTCCTGAAAATGAATCATCGTTTCCCTTGTCAAAGTGAAATCAGGGGTGATCATTGGCCCTCTCGTAAACAGAGAAAGGTAATGGATGATGGAGCAATAGTTCTTCGCAATTGCTTCTGCTGACAATCCTGTCAGTCGAGGAATGCCATAGCTTTCAATATGATGGATATAATAAGTTGGAATAAAGGTCACAATTAATACAGCCAGGATAATCAGCCATATAGCTAAAAGCACACCCACCAACAAATCTTTACCTTTAAATTTCGAAAAAAATATGTGCATAATGTGCACCTCCGTATAGATGGTACCATTATACACATATTCTAATTAATAGGCAATTGAATGGTAAAAGTTGTCCCTTGTCCATAATCACTCTCAACCTCAATCTGACCATCATGAGCATCGACAATCCATTTGACCATTGATAATCCTAAACCATAACTGTTGCTTGCTGTATGGGAAGCATCGACTTGATAGAAACGTAGGAAGATTTTTGATAAATCTTCTTTTTTTATGCCCATACCATTATCACTGATGGCTAGTTCAAGACCATTTTTACGTTTAAGTGACAGATTTACTTTCAACGGTTCATCCAATCGGCGATAACGGACACTATTATTGAGAAGATTGATCAACATCCTCATGATTAATGTCTCATCTCCACCAAACTGGATATCTTTTTCAATATCGCCATCAAAAATGATATCGGGATAAAGCTCACGGTATTGTTCAATCGTTTCTTCACAAATCAGCGACAAATCGAATTCATCGATATTCATGACATCCTGACGTGATAATGAACGCGACATCTGTAAAAGCTGTTCAATCATTCCCATCAGCTGTCTGGTACGGTTTTTAATATTAGTGATGGATTCTTTATAATCATCAATGTTTTCTTCTTCCAGTAAAGCATTATCACATTCAAGAAGAATTGCAGATAGCGGGGTTTTGATCTCATGGGAGACATCGGCAGTGAATTCACGTTCCCTTTCAAGTGAAGTTTCCAATTGATCAAGCATCTCATTAAGGGAACTTGAGAGTTCATAGATTTCATCATGATGCTTTTCATCAACAGGCAGACGCTGATCAAAAGCACCAGATTTGGCAATGTCATCTGCGGATGAGACCAGTTGATTGACCGGCTTAAAAGCACGATTAACCAATAGAATTGATATCAATAAAGCGACGACGACTGTCACCGGAAGTAAAATCAAGAAAGAACGAAAAGCATTCTGTAATGATGAACCATGGTGTGAATCATCATAAATGCCTTTAAACCAGTACGATTCACTTCCAAAAGTCAACTTAAGGTCATAAACGTGATAATGATTATTGTCGATATCTAATGTATAAGTCTCATGATTTTTGAAATCATGCGTAGATTTTAGGCCAATGATTGGTGATCCTAAAACAACTTCTCCCTGTTCGTTATAGATTGTGATCATGACATTATCGACATAAAGATTCACATCATCGAATTCTACTTCATGATCGTCTTCATCATACTCAACCTTTAATACAGCTTTTTGCACTGCTGCTTCAACATTTTTATTCATTTGATAATCCGTAGTGATATGGTTGATTGTCAAAAAGGCTGTTTCCGTGATAATCAAAATCACCAGTAAAATCACCGAAATATTGATTTGTAAGCGTCGTTTCATAAACTGTACCTCTAACGAATCACATAGCCAACGCCTCTTAAGGTTTCAATGATCGGATTGTCCTTACCAAGCTTGCGGCGGATAGTACGAATATAGACGTCGATAATATTGCTGGCACCATCATAGTCATAACTCCAGACATGTTCTAATAAACGATCACGGGAAATGACAATGCCCTGATTCATCATCAGATATTCTAAGATGGCATATTCCTTAGCCGTCAACGTGATTTCCTTACCATCGATGATGGCCTTTCTGGTATAAGTATCAAGTTCCAGATTCTGTGCTTTGAGAATCGCACTTTGATGATCAGTGTTATGTGAACGGCGTATCAGCACACGAATACGGGCTGATAACTCTTCAAGAGAAAATGGTTTGACCATATAATCATCTGCACCAAGATCTAAACCTTTAATACGGTCATTAACACCACTTTTAGCACTGAGAATGAGAATCTTGGTATTGATCTGATGCTGACGCATTTCTTTGATGACACTGAAACCATCAAGTCCCGGTAACATTAAATCCAGAATAATGACATCATAAGAGGTCGTTTTAACATAGTCTAATGCATCTAGACCATTATGACATTCATCAACGGCATAACCTTCTCGTTTTAAATGACGTTTGATATTATGTGCAATCATTTCTTCATCTTCGACAACTAATAGTCTCATCTGCATCACCTCAAATCTATTGTAACATAGTTTAGTCATTTTCATTTTATTTTCATCTTTGGTCACTTCAAGAGCACAAACATATCAATTCATAAAAAAAGCCATCGTTCACAGATCGATGGCATAATGATTATTCGTTATAAATAAAGTCTTCACCTTTTTGTACTTCATGGCGGACAAGATCAGGAAAGTCCTGCTGACGCAAACATTCATAAAGACCTAAAGCAACACAGTTAGACAAATTAAGGCTGCGTGAATCCTGATACATTGGAATACGTACACATTCATCTAAATGTTGTTTCAGGATGTCGTGAGGGATACCGTCATGTTCATGACCAAACAACAAGTAATGATCACCTTCAACAGTATAGTCTTCATCTGCATAAGTACGTTTAGAATAACGGGTATAGAAATGATAGTGACCAGGATTTTTCGCGGTAAATTCTTCCCAGTTTTCATAGATGGTCATATTCAGATCTTTAATATAGTCCAGACCGGCACGACGCATATGCTTGTCATCCAGAGAGAAGCCAATTGGCTTGATGATATGTAAAGCCGTGTGTGTCGCTACACAAGTACGCATGATGTTGCCTGTATTCTGGGGAATTACTGGATGCACTAAAACAATATGATTCATTTAATTTAACTCCTTTAAAATCGCATAAAGACGTTTGAGAGCTTTCGCACGATGTGAATGCTGGTTCTTTTCTTCCATGGTCATGACCGCCGATGTTTTACCTAATGGTGGGAAGTAGAAAATTGGATCATAACCAAAACCATTGGTGCCTTCAATCTTATCGTTGATTTCTCCTTCAAAGGTTTCTTTGATCACGATCGTTTTTGCATCAGGAATAGCTAAAGCCATGGCACA
>JAGBPZ010000028.1 GCA_017633115.1 Erysipelotrichaceae bacterium
ATTTTGAAAGGTACAGCTGTATATAACGACAATGGTACATTCGTAGAAGTCAGTGCTGGTGATGTCACTATTTGTCCAGAAGGCACAAAACACGGTATCGCTAATAAGACTGATGAAGTTGTTGAACTGATTGCCGTTATCGTTTACGCATAAGACAGTCTGTGAGTCCATCTAGAGAGATGGGCTTTTTTTCTAGAACTATCACTATCTGTATGTTAAAATGTCGGTTGAGGTAGAAAATATGGAAAAAGTAATAGATTATTTATTGTCAAAAAATGTTGTTCTGACAATCGCTTTAGTGATTGGGATGATAGTTGTTTTAAAACTATATAAAAAAGTTGCGCGAACTTATTTGAATTCCGACCATTCAATCAACGAAACCATTGAAAGAACATTGTTCGATGCCATTCGTTTTGTCATCATATTATTGTTCGTGATGACAATCTTACAGATTAATGGCATTAATATCAGTTCACTGATTGCCAGCTTATCAGTTGCCAGCATGATTATTGGTCTTGCTTTACAGGATTTCTTGAAGGACATTATCATGGGCGTGCATATCCTTATTGATAAGTTTTACCAGGTTGGTGATGTCATTCAATATGGAGATGAAGAAGGTGTCGTTATTTCCTTTAATTTAAGAACAACACGTATTGAAAGCATTAAAGATCATGACATCATGACGATCAGTAATCGTAATATTTCTGATATCATCAAGGTATCTACCCTTAATGACATTGATTTAGGTCTTAGCTATGAAGAAGATTTTCGTGAAGTGACGACCGTACTCAAAGAAGTGGTTAGACGTCTTGAAGCTGTTGATGGTATTGATAGTGCTGTCTTTAAAGGCACTAATGCTTTTAATGATTCGACTATTATCTATAAGGTAAGATTCTTCTGCGAGCCATCGATTCGCTACGATATGAGACGCGCAGCTAACTATGTCATCCAGGAAGTATTTGATGAATACGGCATTAAATTCCCTTATGGACAACTTGATGTTCATATTAAAAGTCATTGATTAAATGACTTTTTTATTTTGTATTGAAATACGACGAAATTTTCCGTTAAACACGTGTTTTTTTGGTGAGAGTACACTTATTTTATGTTAAAATATAGTTACAAATGAGGAGGAATGATTATCATGGAAAAACTTACTTATGTAGTTGATAATCCTATGGGCGTACATGCACGTCCTGCAGCATTATTAGCTCAGTTATGTGTTGGATTAAGAAGTGTTGTTACAATCAATTGTAATGGTCGTGTTGCTACTGGTAACAACGTTTTACAGATTTTAGCATTATCTGCAAAACATGGTGATACATTAGACATCACAGTAGAAGGTGAAGATGAAGCAACAGCTGTTAAACAGGTCGAAGAATTATTACGTGGCGAATTTGAAGAAAAGAAACGCGTTAAGATCTTAAAGATTGCTTTCTTCGGAACTAAAGACTATGACCGTACATTCTTTGATGAATTAACTAAGGATAAAGGTCCTGGCACTTACAATTCAGAAATCGATTACTTTAATGTTAGACTGACTCCTGAAACTGTTGGTTTAGCAAAAGGTCATGATGCAGTATGTATCTTCGTTAATGATGAAGCACCAAGAGTAGTTGTCGAAGAATTGGGCAGACTCGGCGTTAAATTAATTCTCTTACGTTGTGCAGGCTTCAACAATGTTGATTTACAGGCTGCTAAAGAATGGGACATCAAAGTTTGCCGTGTTCCTGCATATTCTCCATATGCAGTTGCTGAACATGCAATGGCTATTATCCATGCAGCAAACAGACGCTTACACAGAGCATATCAGAAAGTTAAAGATAATAACTTCGCATTGAGCGGATTATTAGGCTATGACTTACACAACAAAGTAGCAGGTATCGTTGGTACTGGTAGAATTGGTCAGTGTATGGCTAACATCTGCAAAGGCTTCGGTATGACTGTTATCGGTTGGGATGCATTCCCAAATAAAGCTTTAGAAGAACAAGGCTTATTAACTTATGTGACTTTCGATGAATTACTTGCAAAATCTGACTTGATCTCATTACATGCTCCTTTATTCCCTGGTTCTATGGCTGAAGGCGGCACTACTCATATGATCGACAAAGATTCTATCGCTAAGATGAAAGACGAAGTTATGTTAGTTAACACTGCTCGTGGACCATTGATCAATGCAGAAGACTTAATTGAAGCATTAAAGAATGGTAAATTCCACGCAGTTGGCTTAGACGTATACGAAGGCGAAGACGAAAACGTTTATACTGACAGATCTGATGAAAGATTACACAGCTCTATCACTGCACGTTTGACTATGTTCCCTAACGTTATCTTAACTTCTCACCAGGCATTCTTTACTCGTGAAGCATTACAGGCAATTGCTACAACTACTATGGAAAATGCTCGTAACTTCAACGAAGGTAATGACCTTGGTTTCGCTGAATGTAAAGCAAGATAATTTAACACTTAAACTGGTATCATCACGATACCAGTTTTTTTTCGTTAACTAGACAAAAACGTTGAATTTGTCTATACAAAATGCGACTGTTTGAGATATACTAAGGGAGAAAGAAATGAGAGGGAATCGTATGAAAGTTGCAATCATGACAGATACAAATAGTGGCATGTCTGTAGAAGACGGCAAGAAACTTGGCGTCTATGTACTCGCTATGCCAGTTATTATCAATGGTAAAGACTATCATGAACATGTAGATATCACCCATCAGGAACTGTTCCGTCAATTACGCTCTCTTGCAGATGTCTCAACATCGCAGCCAGCACCAGGTGAAGTTATGGGTATGTGGGAATCTATTTTCGATGATGGTTATGATGAAGTTGTTTATATCCCAATGACCAGTGGTCTGACAAGTGGTACTGCCAATGCCATCGCTTTATCAGATGACTATGATGGCCGTGTACAGGTTGCAGATAACCATCGTATTTCGGTTCCTTTAAAGGAATCTGTCATTGATGCCGTTAACTTCGCGAAGCAGGGATACAGTGCTGCTGAAATCAAAGCATTATTAGAACAAGATGCCTACAATTCAAGTGTCTACATCACTGTTGATACTCTTGAATATCTTAAGAAGAGTCATCGTATCACAGCTGCTGCTGCAGGTGTTGCCAATGCTTTAAAGATCAAACCAATCTTGCAGATTCAAGGTGAAAAACTTGATGCTTTCAGTATCTCTCGTACTAAGAAGCAAAGTGAAAAAATCATGATTGATGCCGTTACCAAAGATTTAAAGACACGCTTTGCAGATTTCCCTGAAGATGAAATCCAGATTGCGATGGCAGGCACACTGGAAAAAGAAGAGGATATCGAACGCTGGTGCAAAAAGGTCAACAGTAAGTTTAAGAAATACAAACCTTATTACGAACCATTATCTTGCTCCATCGCCTGTCATACAGGTATTGATGCATTTGCGATCGGTATCATGCACCGTACAAAAAGAAATGAAGAATAACGATTTCTGATGATCAGAATCGTTTTTTTCATTTATAGATGATATGATAAGTATGTTTAAGGAGAGTTATTATGTTGATCAGGAAAGCAGTCATTGAAGATGCTAAAAGCATCAATGCGATTTATGATGAATATGTCAAACATACAGCTATCACATTTGAATATGAAACACCATCAACCAAAGAAATGGAAAGACGTATTGCCACTATTTCTTCCCGTTATCCATTCTTAGTCGCTGAAGACAAAGGACTAATCATTGGCTATGCCTATGCCTCGGCATTGAGTCCTCGTGCTGCCTATCAATGGTCAGTCGAGACCAGTATTTATGTTGATGACAAGAAAAAGCGACAGGGCATAGGGCGAAAGCTTTATGCTGCTTTGGAAGAGGCATTAAAAGCACAAGGCATCATCAATCTTTATGCCTGCATTGCTTATGGGGAAGATGAACATTTAAATAAAGACAGTATTGTTTTTCATGAATCATTGGGATATGTGACAGTTGGCCATTTCCATCAATGTGGTTATAAGTTTGACCGCTGGTATGATGTCGTCTGGATGGAGAAGAAATTATGATGTTTGTGTTTTTATTGATAGGTACAATAGGTTTGTTTTTATTTTTGTTGCCATTAATTCTTTATGGCACATTATCAATAGGCAATGCCACTGGTATTTTTGTTTCCATCCTAATGCTTTTGATCGGTTTGTTTTATCAACAGATCAAAGAGTATAGTCAAACTAAGAAAGGGAAATCCATCATGAAAATCATTATGATCATGGTTTTATTGATTATCAGTCTGGTCACTGTGGAAACGGGACTGATGGTTCATGGTGCTATGCCACGCCACAACGCTAAAGGTACAGTCGTTGTCTTAGGTTGTCTAGTAAGAGGCACAACGCCTAGTATGAGTTTAAGAGAACGCTTAGATACAGCCTATGATTATTTAAATGATCATCCTGAAACATCTTGTATTGTATCCGGGGGACAGGGTGACAGAGAAAACATTAGTGAAGCAGAATGTATGTATCGTTATCTGATTGCGAGAGGAATCGATGCTTCAAGACTCTATAAAGAAGACCAGTCAATCAATACCAGAGAAAACCTGGCATTTAGCCTTGAGGTCATTAAAGAACATCATCTTGATGAGCATCTTTTGATTGTGACAAACAATTTCCATGAATATCGTGCCAATCATATCGCAAAACGTCTGAATTTATCCTCTTCGCCGTTACCAGCACCGACACATTGGACATTATTACCCACTCATTATGTTCGAGAATTGTATTCGATTTTATATGAATGGATAAGATGATAAAATTCTTTTACTTTTATAAAAAAATGTTGTAGAATAAAAAACGTAATACAATTGATGAAATTGGAGGGGAAAGTTCATGATTAGAATTGGTTTATTGGGCTATGGCAATTTAAGCCGTGGTGTTGAAGCTGCCATTCAGCAGAATGATGATATGGAGCTTGTTGCAGTTTTCTCAAGAAGAGATCCTAAATCTATCAATGTCAAAACACCTGGTGTTCCAGCTTTATCTATTGATGAAGCAAAAAACTGGGTTGACAAAATTGATGTCATGGTATTAGGTGGCGGTAGTGCAACTGACTTACCAGAACAGACACCAGAATTCGCGAAATACTTTAATGTCGTCGACAGTTTTGATACACATGCAAGAATTCCTGAACATTTTGATAATGTTGATGCTGCTGCTAAAGCATCTAACCATGTTGCGGTTATCTCAATGGGTTGGGATCCAGGAATGTTCTCATTATTAAGAATGGTTTCATCTGCAGTCTTACCAGAAGGTAATAATTACACATTCTGGGGCAAAGGTGTCTCTCAAGGTCATTCAGATGCAATCCGTCGTATAAAAGGCGTTAAGGATGCAAGACAGTACACAGTACCAGTTGATGCAGCTGTTGATCAGGTCAGAAGTGGTCAGAACCCTACATTCGTAACTCGTGACATGCATACAAGAGAATGTTTCGTTGTCGCTGAAGAAGGTGCAGATCTTGCTCGCATTGAAGAAGAAATCAAAACAATGCCAAACTACTTTGCTGACTATAACACAACTGTTCACTTCATTAGTGAAGAAGAATTAAAGCGTGATCATGCTGGCTTACCACACGGTGGTTTCATCTTCAGAAGCGGTGTCACTGGCTGGGATAAAGAAAACAATCATATTATTGAATATAGTTTAAAGCTTGATTCTAACCCTGAATTCACAGGTTCAGTTATCGCTGCTTATGCAAGAGCTGTTTATCGCTTGGCTCAGGAAGGTCAGACAGGCTGTAAGACAGTCTTCGATATTGCTCCTGCTTACTTAAGCAAATTATCTGGCGCTGAATTAAGAAAAACAATGTTATAAAAAATAGAGAGATTGAAAGAGCCTAAACTCTTAAAATCTCTCTTTTTTCATTTTATCCGTGATATTCCCATCCCTGATCATCATGATAAATCATTTGTTTTGTCATACCACCATCGATACAAATGTTTTCACCAGTAATAAAGGATGCTTTATCACTTGCAAGATAAAGAATCATATTCGCAATGTCCGCTGGCTCACCAACACGGCCAACTAACTGCTGGGTAGCATCAGGACCACTATACGTTCTTCCATGAGTGTCAATCCATCCTGGGGAAACACTGTTGACACGTGCTTTACCTCTTAATGAATTGGCCATAGCATGAGTCAAGGCAGCGATACCACCTTTAGCAGCTGAATAGCTTTCTGTTTGTGACTGACTCATACGATCTCTAGAAGAAGATATATTGATAATTGAAGCACCTGTTCCTAAATAAGGTAAAGATAATTTAACAAGATAAAATGGTGCTCCGACACCGATAGCTAATGCTTGCATAAATGTTTCATAGCTGCAATCATCGATACCTTTCATGATTGGTGTGGCATTATTGACAATGATATCAATATGACCATAATCAGTGATAACTTTATTGACGAAAGCTTCTAGTACTTGCTGATCACTGACATCGCCCTGGAAATACTCGCCAGGAGACACATCAATGCCACAGACAATGGCACCTTCCTCAAGAAACATTTCTTTCGTTTTAAGACCTATACCATGATGGGAACCTGTAATGAGTACAACTTTGTGGTTAAATTCCTTCATTTTAATCCTCCTTGATACGTTTGTTGGCATCTCTTGAAATCTCATTGAGGGCTTCAATGTCTTCTGCTGAGAGATGAATATCCAATACCTTAAGTGTATCCTTAATTGATGACAAACGTCTGGCACCTACTAATAATGATAGGCATGGACTTTGTGCCTTTAACCAGCTCAAAGCAAGCACAGGCACAGAACAATCATAGTGGTTGGCAATTGGTGTCAATTGATCAATGACATCTTTAACAATCAAATAGTTATCACCTTTAAACCAACGGTTGCCAGAACGATTATCGCCCTTCCAGGAAGCCATTTCTTTATTGATATTACCACTTAGGGCTCCAGACACCAGTCCTCCATAATTTTGGAAAACAATACCATGTTTTTCACAATAAGGTAATAAATCAAGATTCTTTCTATCTAATATATTGGCTTTTTCCTGGATCAAATCAAGAGAGCCGTATTGTAAGTAGGTGTCAAGCACTTTGATTGGATCTGAAACATTACCAACATTAGAGAGTCCCACAGCTTTTATTAATCCTTTTTCTTTAAGCTCGTTCATTGTTTCGGCAACCTCTTTGATACAATCAATAGGTGGACAACGATGAACGATCATAAGATCGATATAATCAGTATCTAATCTTTTAAGGCTGTCATAGGTATCTTGAATAAGTGATTTACGATTAAAGTTGCGATAGACCTGGTATCCATCTCGTGCATATTCAAAAGAACCTTCTGTATTTCGCCAGTTAAGGCAGACTTTTGTAGAGATATAGACATCTTCACGATGGTCTTTAATGGCAGCACCAAGCAGACGTTCACTGCGACCTGTACCATAGACTGGAGCTGTATCATACCCTGTAATGCCTAAATCATAGGCATCACGCATGAGTTGAATGAGTTCGTCATCAAGTGCTGTTGTATCCTGCCATGATGTACCACCACCCATGGCAAAGGTACCAAGAATAATATCCGACGTTGTTTTATTTCCTATCTTCATAACGCTTTTCCCCTTTACTATTTTTTACAAAGTTATTATACGATAACATGATTCTAAATGTCTAATGATTTGCCTATCCATAACACACAAATATGCGACTTTTGCCTTTCAAATATCTAAAAAGTTGCATAAAACATTGAAAAACTATAACAATAGCGCTAATATGAAGTAAAGGTGGTGGGATTTGTGAACTATAATGAAACCTTGAGACTATATAAGCGCTATGTTGATGTGATCGCAATGATGAAAAAAGACGGGCAATTGCAGCCAATGTACATGATATGGGAACATCATGGTGTACGCACACCTTATAAGATTGATAAAATCTATCGCATTCGAAAAGCTGCCTCGGAAGTCGGTGGATGTGGTATACTATATGAAATCAAGATTGATGGAAGGGACCGCAAACTGTTTTATGAGCGAGATCGCTGGTTTCTCGAAAGCTATCGTCCATAATGTATGAGGGAGGGGAACGATGATGTTTGAACGTTATGATAAAAATGAATTGGTTAAAGTATTGTTGGAAGTGATTGACAACAGTCATAACTATATCAAAGCATCATTCACCAATGATTATGTAGAACTTGTTTACTGGATCAAAGAACCCTATAAAACAACAAAAACACAAATTTTCCTTTATGATGATTATGGCATGACAACATTAAAGCGACGTCAGGCAACTAAGATGCGTGATTATATTTATGAACATATGGCGCTTAAAAACTATCATGCAATGGTCAATGATCCTCAATGGCATAATCAAACCCAGGGAAAGGCAGTACCTTGCATTTACCCCAAACAGTAATAAACACTATTACCGCATAGGTTAATATATATTTTTTGCGAAAATGTATTGACTTATGCTTTTATTATGCTATACTTTAAACATACAAACGAAGTAGGAAAATAGGAAAGGAGATATAACCATGAAAGCATATGCAACTATGATGCCAATGAATATGATGTGCTGCTGTGAATCAATGATTATGATGCGCAGACTTTTAGTTGTGTATGAATGATGTATCTGCTTATTTTCTCAAAGAAGTCATAGAGGAACAGGGCACTCATTCGTATACCTGTTCCTTTTAATTTTGGAAGGGGGAATCAATTATGACGATGGATAGAGAAGGTGACATGTTGTAACTGTCACCTGACATTCAAACAAAACAAAAAACCAAAAAGACAAAAAAGAGACAAAAACAGAAAAGGAGAACATATTATGTCTAATAGAAATTATCGTTTTGAAACTAAACAATTACATGTAGGTCAAGAATCATCAGATCCAGTGACAGACGCAAGAGCAGTCCCTATTTATCAAACATCTTCATTCGTATTCCATAACGCAGACCATGCTGCTGATCGTTTCGCCTTAAGAGACGCTGGTAATATTTATGGTCGTTTAACTAATCCAACAACTGATATCTTTGAAAAGCGTATTGCTGCTTTAGAAGGTGGCGTTGCTGCACTTGCAGTTGCATCAGGTGCTGCCGCTATTACTTATGCCATTGAAAATATTACGCGCGCTGGTGACCATGTTGTTGCTGCTGTCAATATCTATGGTGGAAGCTATAACCTGCTTCGCCACACTTTAGCTGATTATGGTATTACTACTACATTTGTGGATGCTTTAGATCCAAATAACTTTGATGCCGCTATCCAGGATAATACTAAATTAGTCTTCATTGAAACTCTGGGAAATCCAAACTCTGACGTTGTTGATATTGAAGCCATCGCCAACATCGCTCATGCACATCAGATTCCTTTAATTATAGATAATACTTTTGCTACTCCTTATCTTGTACGACCAATTGAATTTGGCGCAGATGTTGTTGTTCATTCAGCAACTAAATTCATTGGTGGTCACGGTACTTCAATTGGTGGTGTCATTGTTGACAGTGGCAAATTCGATTGGGCAGCTTCAGGCAAATTCCCTGGTTTGACTGAACCTAACCCAAGCTATCATGGTGTCAGCTTCACTAGAGATGTAGGTGCTGCTGCTTATGTCACTAGAATTCGTGCTATCTTATTAAGAGACACTGGAGCAACATTATCACCAATCCACTCATTTATCTTCCTACAAGGCTTAGAAACATTGTCATTGCGTGTTGAACGTCATGTCGAAAACGCTCTTAAAGTCGTCCAATATTTAAACAATCATCCACAGGTTGAAAAAGTACATCATCCATCAGTTGCGGTTGATGAAAGTCAGAAGGCGCTCTACGCCAAATATTTCCCTAATGGTGGTGGCTCAATCTTTACTTTTGAAATTAAGGGCGATGAACGTAAAGCACGTGATTTCATTGATCACCTCGAACTGTTCTCACTGCTTGCAAATGTAGCTGACGTTAAATCACTTGTCATCCATCCAGCTTCAACAACTCATGCCGAAATGAATGATGAAGAATTAACAGCAAGTGGTATCTACCGAAATACAATAAGATTATCAATTGGTACTGAACACATTGATGATATTATTGAAGATTTAGAGCAGGCATTTGCAGCAGTTAAAGAGTCTGTTTAAGTCTCTCTTTTTGGAAAAGGACTGGTACTCATGTGTGCCAGTCTTTTTCAATTGTGGTACTATAAAGACATGAATTAAAAGGAGACAATGATTATGTATACTACTTTACCTGTCAAGACGACAAGACACACCCAAATGCTCGATATCACACGTGATGTCCAAAAAGTTGTTACCTCCAGTGGTGTTAAAAACGGATTGTGTATCATCTACGTACCACATACAACAGCTGCTGTTACGATCAATGAAAATGCTGATCCTGATGTTGTTAGAGATTTCACTATGGAAATCAATAAAATCGTGCCTTGGGAAGATGGCTATCATCATTTTGAAGGTAATTCAGCTGCTCATCTGAAGTCAAGTATGATTGGTTTTTCAGAACAGATTATAATTGATGAAGGACGACTTGTACTTGGCACATGGCAGGGCATCTATTTATGTGAGTTTGATGGTCCAAGAAGACGTAAAGTTTACGTTAAAATCATCGAAGGATAAGAAAATAGAACATCAACAGACACTATTAAATAAAGAAAAAATATGATAAAACTTGAATATTATATCAATGGTGGTATGATTTAGCTTGTATTTAGACTGAGATATGGTTAAATACAGTTGTTTTAAACAGATACAATGGATTCAAATATTACGGGGGAAACAAATGATGATCCATTGACCATTATGATTTTTTATAGAAGGAGACAAAAGTTATGAAAAATTTAATTAATGAATTTAAAGAATTCGCGTTCAAAGGTAACGTCATCGATATGGCTATTGGTGTTATCATGGGCGGCGCTTTAGGCGGTGTTGTTACTGCAGTCGTTAACATGATCCTTGGTGTTATCTCAGCATTATTCAAAGTACCAGCAAGCTTAAACGAAGCAGCATTTGCAGTTGGTACAGTTAATATTGCTTATGGTCCTGTTATTGCTGAAGCTATCAACTTCTTGATCTTAACTTCTTGCGTATTCGCATTAGTTAAGGCAGTTAATGCAGCAAGAGCATTAAAACCTGAAGAAGAACCAGCTCCTGAAGAACCAGCTCCAAAGAGTGATGAAGCTGTCTTATTAGAACAGATCGTTGACTTATTAAAAGCTCAGGAAAAATAAAACAAAGCTTTTAGACCCCGTCAATTAAACTAAAGATAAAAGGCTGAACCCGTTATGGTGTTCAGTCTTTTTCGTTAAAAGAAAAATCAATGAGCACAAACTCATTGATCTAATAATTTAAAATGTTTCATTGCTTTATAGATACCATCACGATCGATATCATCTGTCACATAGTCAGCAATAGCTTTGACACGTTCTGGTGCGTTGCCCATGGCGACACCTATACCTGCATGCATAATCATGTCGATATCATTTTCACCATCGCCAATAGCCATTGTATTTTCAAGAGGAATATTGAAATACTCAAGCATGGCATCGATACCTACATCTTTACCACCGCTTTTAGGGATGACGTCAACACATAAATCATTCCAGCGGGCAGGTTTATAACCTGGCATCATGGAAAACATACGTGCTTCGATATCTTTCTGATGACGATAGATATAAGGAACTAATTGATAGACGGGATGATGTTTAAGACGTTTATCATTATAGAAATCTGCTTCGAATAAATCGGCAAAGTATTTATAGTTGTCTGGCAGGTCATCTGACATCTTAGTGATAAATGTTTGATCGCGTTCTTCGATAAAGGTGCCGATATCCTGCTGAATCAGATA
The DNA here is from genome assembly GCA_017633115.1 of Erysipelotrichaceae bacterium. Classification (GTDB taxonomy): domain Bacteria; phylum Bacillota_I; class Bacilli_A; order Erysipelotrichales; family Coprobacillaceae; genus RGIG9341. The sequence goes on from JAGBPZ010000028.1 coordinate 11,838, forward strand.
ATTGATGGCTTTTTGTGCTTCATCGTTAGGAATCGTAACCGAACGAACTTCCACTCCATCTTCAGTGATACAATATTGCCCATTAAAGGCAATCCAACCATCCATGATGCCTTCGGGCATCTCTTTTTTGATGAGAGGAATGTCCTGATAAGCGCGACCAGTGGCGATGAACAATTTAACCCCATTGGCTTTGACTGCTTTTAAAGTTTCAAAAAGTGATGATGGCCAGGTATGATCAAAATTCAGAAGCGTTCCATCGATATCAAAAAATATTGCTTTAATCTTTTTCATTAAATATTGATATCCATGACGTCTTTGTTCTTATATGTAGAACGTTTTGTCTTCTTTTCTTTGATTTTGTTTTTATCAATTGTGACAACTTTGACTTCTTGTTCAACAGGTTCAGTGCTGAAAAGATTAACGCCAAGTGACCATTCTTCTAATTCTTCTTCTAATTCATCTGTATCTTTTGCTTGATATTTAAGAGCCATAATTCTTACCTTCTTCTTTTGTTTTTTGATGGTTATATTTTACTAGATTCATTGGTATTGGTAAAGAAAAAAACGGCCCGAAGACCGTCTCGATTGATATTAATCTAAATCTTCACCGTTAGTTGCGATGACTTTCTTATACCATTCAAATGAATCTTTCTTGCTTCTTGACATATCGCCACTGCCATCATCATGCTTATCAACATAGATGAAGCCATAACGTTTTGCTAACTGACCAGTACCTGCAGATACAACGTCAATACAGCCCCAAGTTGTGTAACCAATAAGGTTAACGCCTTCTTCAACAGCTTCTTTCATAGCTTTGATATGTTCTCTGAAGTAGTCAATTCTGTAAGTATCATGGATTGAACCATCTTCTTCAACTGTATCAAAGGCACCAAAGCCGTTTTCTACAATCATTAATGGTGTATGTGGATATCTGCTTGCAAGCTGTTTTAATGTGTATTTCATACCCTGAGGGTCAATGATCCAGCCCCAGTCAGAAGCTTTCAGATATGGATTAGGAACGCCACCCATCATATTACCACCAGTTGTCTTCTGATTTGGATCAGTTGAGACACAGTTAGTGTGATAGTATGAGCAAGTGTACATATCAACTTTACCTTCTTTTAAGATCTTTTTGTCTTCTTCAGTGATGAATGAAGGATCAACACCCATTTTTCTCATTAAGCCATAAGCTAAGTCAGTATATTCACCTAATACCTGTACATCACCACAGAAGTCATTGCAGAAGTAATCACGTTCCTGCCAAGCAAGAATGTCACTTGGATGACAAGTGAATGGATACCAGGTGATATGGCAGATCATATTTCCAATAACAAAATCAGGATTGATCTTATGACCTTCGATAACAGCTAAGGCACTGGCAACAAATTCATTATGCAATGCTTCAAAGCGTAATTGTACATTATCCTTCATATCGTTAAGTAAGAATGGTTCTTCACGAGCTAAGTCTTCACGATCCATCATACCTAAACCATATAACTGACCCATCTGAGGTGATAATAATGCGATATTGATTTCGTTGAATGTCAACCAATATTTAACTTTGTCTTTATAGCGTTTGAAGCAAGTTGTAGCATATTTAACGAACATGCCGATGACTCTCTTATCTGTGAAACCATTATATTTTTCTACGATATTCCAAGGAATTTCATAGTGACAGAGAGTAATCAATGGTTCAATGTCATATTTTTTACATTCATCAAAAACACGATCATAGAAAGCCAAACCTTCTTCATTAGGTTCTAAGTCATCACCGTTAGGGAAAATTCTTGCCCAGTTAATTGATGTTCTAAATACTTTGAAGCCCATTTCACCAAATAAAGCGATGTCTTCCTTATAATGATGATAGAAGTCAGTTGCTTCATGGCTTGGATAGAACTTGCCTTCAAGAACCTTTCTGAAGAATGTTCTTGGCGTATTAACGTCACCACCTAATAATAGGTCAGGAACAGAAATACCTTTACCACCTTCAGTAAAGCCGCCTTCATACTGGTTAGCTGCAACAGCGCCACCCCATAAGAAATTTTTAGGGAAACTCATAACAAAAAAACCTCCTTTATCCCATCTTCTTAAAGCAAAAGCCTAACGCTTTGAACCCGCTTTTTTATAGTCCGAGCAATTCACTTATACGTTCTAAGTCTGTATCGGTACCTTCGTTTTCAAATTTGTACAGTAATGGACAATTATAATCATAGGCAATGGTATCGCCAGCACGGCAATAAGCCATATCATATTCCATATCGCCAGAAACAATAACACCTTTGATATGGTCGCCATTATGTTTCAGGAATTCTTCAACGACGTAAGGTACATCGCCATAGCCATCTGTATAAGTCAATAAAATATAGTCTTCATCGACGATTTCAGAGCCATCATCCAACTGGATGGCTGTTTTGTGTAAACCTAAACGGTTAATCACACTTTTAACATTGCCTGTTCTTGATGCATATACATATTTCATTAATCTGTACCTCCATATAATAAGAATAACATGTTTTTTTGCGTTTTATGATGATAATTTGGTGGTTTGTTACAAATTCATTAAATTGGTGTAATTTGTGCATATTTTAATAGCGGATGATAGCTTTCTTTATATTTCAATTCATCTTTGAACATGATATAATACGAGTGCAATTGAACAAGATCATGCTGGAGTAGCTCCAACGGTAGAGCAGTTGACCCGTAATCATCAGGTTGTGCGTTCGAATCGCATCTCCAGCACCATTTAACAATCAAGCCAC
>JAGBPZ010000141.1 GCA_017633115.1 Erysipelotrichaceae bacterium
TAGTTCTAGTGGTAACACCTTTGAAAGTACTAAAGAGGCATGTGCCTATATAAGAGAAGGACTCGTTAATCGAGAAGAAACGATTACCTTTATGATAACTTACAGAGAAGTTTTAAATGAAAATTCTGTCAGAGATTACGGTATGAATCTCTTTGATGAAGCAACATCTCACACTGGCAAGGAAGATGAAGGGGATTACATTGAATGGCAGTTTGATGAATGTAAGCAAAGATGTAATTACTATATTTATCAAACTTACTCAAAATGTATTTATAGTTTTACGGTGTCTTATTATACAACAGCTGATGAAGAAGCAACTGTTACTGATTCATTGAATCAAGTCTATGACGATTTGAATCTTGATGGACTTAATGAGTACAATAAATTTATGGCTATTTATGAGTATGTAACACATAATGTCACTTATGATCATGAACATGTTGATGATGAAAGTTATCTTCATCAGTATACAGCATATGGGGCATTAATTGATCATACATCTGTTTGTCAGGGCTATGCTGTACTTCTCTATCGTATGCTTCTACATGTTGGTATAGACACCAGACTTATCCCTGGTTACGCACATAAAACTGAACTTCACGCCTGGAATATAGTGAAATTAGATGATTACTATTATAATGCTGATTCCACTTGGGATGCAGGTGACGACAACAACTATAACTATTGCTTAAGACCAGATACTTATTTCAATAAAGAACATACGCGTTTTGTGACATACAAAACTGATGATTTTTATAAGCAATATCCGATGTATATGGCTGAATATGGGCAAACGATTGATGTTAATCCGGTCATTTCATTCCCTAAAATGCCTTCGTATACGGGAAAACCAATTCAACCTGATCTTAATGTTGAAATTGATGAGAAAGTTATCTTGTCTGCTTATTACACGGTTGATTATGCGGACGATGCAGTAAAAGTGGGTAAATATAATGTGTCTATTACCTTAAAAGGTGGTTATGTTGGTGAGGCTACAGCAGAATTTAAGATTGTTCCTCAGTCAACATCAATTAAAAAGTTAACCGCAAAATCCAAAGGATTTAAAGCTACTTGGACTAAAAAATCGACTCAGGTTACCGGTTATCAAATTAGATATAGTACAAGTTCATCAATGAGCAGTGCAAAAACAAAATCAATCACAAGCTATAAAACTGTAAGTAAAACCATTACTAAACTCAAAAAGAAGAAAAAGTATTATGTTCAAGTGCGTACTTATAAAACAGTATCGGGAACAAAATATTACTCTTCATGGTCGGCTAAGAAATCTATTAAAACAAAGTAGGAAATCAAATGATTTCCTACTTTTTTTACTCCTAATCAAAATCATCACCATAAGGTGATGATATGATTATTCATTGATTATAAAGTCAGGTTTTTCATGATGTTGAATATGATTAATGTTATCCCAAATAATCTTATAAGCTCGATCAAATGCAGAAGCCGTTAAACCTGCAGTGTGAGGTGAATAGAGAATTTGATTTGAGACATGAGATGTTAATAATTCATGGTCTTTTTGAATTGGTTCATGGTCAAGGGTATCTAAGCCTGCACATCTTATATGTTTAGTTTCAAGAGCACGAATCAAGGCTTGATTATCAATAAGCTCACCATGAGCCGTATTGATCAAGAGACTGCCTTTTTTCATTTGCTTTATAAACTCATTATTTACTATGTGGTGAGTATCCGTAGTGAGTGGTACATGAAGCGAAATGATATCACATTTTGTTAATAATTCATTCAACGGCAGATAGGTAAGATTATAGAACTGTTCAGTGATCATATGCTGCTTTTTAATATCATAGTAATAAACTTTAGTACCAAATCCATTTAATATTTTAGCTACGTTTTTGGCGATAGCGCCACAACCTAAAAGTCCAACGCTACATTCTCCAAGCTCAATTAAATCACCATTAAACATATGGGAAAATCTATTATCGATTTGAAGACCATTAATAACATCATTATGTGATTTGACGACATCACGCAGGCAGCCAAGCATCAATAGAATGGCTTGTTCAGCAACGGCTTTAGTATTAAATCCACGACAATGACAGACGTTAATTCCACGGCGACTCGCTGCTTTAAGATCGATATGATTATAAGCAACACCTTCAGATTGAATCAGACGAAGTCTTGGTAAACGATTGATTAGATCAGCATTGACTTCAGCAATTGGATCAACAATCAGAATACGGGCATTTTTGCATTGAGATTCAATAGTCTTATTACTTGTTCCAATAGGAACGATTGTAATCTGATGTTTTTCTAAAAAAAGGGGATTTGAGTAACGTGTAAATCTATTCTCTTCACCAATCACAAGTATTTTCATTCTCATTACCTCTCTTTGTTTGCATATATTGAGTGTATAAATAATCTTAAGCAATAGTATTGCCTTTTTCAATAAATTGTATAATAGATTTGTGAATTTTATAGATGTAAGCGATTTCGTTTAGTATAATTATAACGTAGGCAAATATCCTATAAATAAGTCTATTAAAACGAGTGAGGGAAATTATTATGAAAGTCGTACTTGAAAACTTGACCAAGACATTTCCAAACCGTAAAAAAGGTTTGCCAGATGTAACAGCGGTCGACAATTTTAGCTTTGAGATACCTGATGGCCAGCTCATTGGCTTATTAGGTCCTTCAGGATGTGGTAAAAGTACTACACTAAACCTGATTTGTGGTTTGATTCAGCCAACCAGTGGTAAATTATGGTTTGGTGATGATGATGTTACTTATTTGCCACCTGAAGTTCGTGGTGTTGGTATGGTATTTCAGAACTATGCACTTTATCCACATTTAACTGTTGAAAAGAACATCATGTTCCCATTAGGCAATTTAAAAGGTGCTGAGAAGCTTTCTAAACAAGAAATGAAAGATCGTGCACTTGAAGCTGCAAAGCTGGTTCAAATTGAAAACTTGATGGAAAGAAAACCATCTGAATTATCAGGTGGTCAGCAGCAACGTGTGGCAATTGCACGTGCTCTTGTTAAATTACCAAGAGTTCTGCTTTTAGATGAACCTTTATCTAACCTTGATGCAAGATTACGTTTACAAACAAGAGAAGAAATTCGTCGTATCCAGCAGGAAACAAAAATCACTACGATCTTCGTTACTCATGACCAGGAAGAAGCTATGAGTATTTCTGATATGATCGTTGTTATGGCAGCTGGCATCATCCAACAGATTGGTAAACCTCAGGATGTTTATGATAATCCAGTAAACCTGTTTGTTTCAAAATTCTTAGGTACACCTCCAATCAATGTCTTTGAAGGTACTGTTAAAAACGAAACTCTCTACATCAACAATGAAAAAGTTCTCCATGTAGGTGGTGTTGAAGATAAAGATGTATGGGTCGGTATTAGACCAGAAGGTTTCGTTCTTAAAGACGATGGTGCTTTATCTTGTGACTTAGTCACTGTTGAAGTTATGGGTCGCGATATTAGTGTTGTTTCAACTCATCCTGCAACCGTGAATGCATCAATCCGTTCAATCATCAGTTCTGAAAATCATGACACAATCACAGGTACAAAAGTACGCTTTGATGTCAAACCATCAAAAGTTCATTTATTTGATAAAGAAACCGAAGAACGCATCTACTATAAATAATCAAGCGGAGACAATTTTATGGAAAGAAATTCTTTTAAAGGCTGGTTATATCTGATTCCGGCGTTTGCCTTCCTTGGTGTTTTCATGGTTTATCCGCTCTTCGACGTATTTGTTTATTCGTTTGAAGAAGGTTATAACTCTGCATCACAGACATTCTTCGGTGTCGGTTTATATAACTATTCATACGTATTACATGACCCTTATTTCTTACAGGCAATCAAAAACACCTTGATACTAGTTGCGATTACAGTCCCACTTTCAACCGGTATTGCCTTATTGATTTCTGTAGGTCTTAACTCAATTCAAAAATTCAGAGACTTTTTTCAAACTGTATTCTTCCTGCCTTATGTTACAAACACACTGGCAGTAGGTCTTGTCTTCATGATTTTATTCAAAAAAACAGCTTATACAGATGGTCTCATCAATATTATTATTCAATTCTTCGGTGGTAATTCTATTGACTGGATCGATGGTCCGTATTGGGCAAAGATGTTTGTCTTATGCTTCTATACTGTCTGGATTGTTATGCCATTTAAGATTTTGATTTTGACAAGTGCACTCGCATCAGTCAATCAGGATTATTACAATGCAGCTCGTGTTGATGGTACATCAAGATGGCGTATTTTTAAAGAAATCACTTTGCCAATGATTTCACCGATGATTTTCTATCTGATTATTACCGGCTTCATTGGTGCCTTCAAAGCTTACTCAGATGCAGTCGCTATCTTTGGTACGAGTTTGAACTCAGCCGGAATGAACACCATCGTTGGTTATATCTATGACATGTTGTATGGTGATAGCGGTGGCTATCCGTCCTATGCATCATCAGCAGCTATCATACTTTTCATTATCGTTTTAACGATTACTACGATCAACTTGCTTGCAAGTCGTAGAAATCAAAGTTAAGGAGGCGTTACTATGGATCAAAGTACATCATACGAACAAGCGCAAAAAGCCGCTGCTAAACGCACCAAAACGCTTCGTATCTTAACTTATATTATGCTCGTTTTCTGGGCAATCATGGTCTTATTCCCATTTTATTGGATGGTTTTGACATCAGTTAAAACTTATAGTTCTTATAATGGTGAATACGTGCCATCATTCTTTACTTTAGCACCAACACTTCAAAACTATGTTGATGCCTTCACAACGGTTTCATTAGCACGTTATTTCACTAATACATTGATCTTTACTGTGATTACAACTTGCTTAATGATGTTCGTTATTGTCTTAGCTGCATTTGCGTTCTCAAGATTGAGATTCAAAGGTAGAGATTTAGTTTTCACTTTATTCTTATCGTTAATGATGATTCCAAATGAACTTGTTATTATCACTAACTATCAGACAATTACAGGATGGGGTATGCGTAATACTTTCATCGGTTTGATCTTGCCGTCTGTTACATCGATTTTCTATATTTACTTGTTGAAGGAAAACTTTGAACAGATTCCAGACAGCCTGTACTACGCA
>JAGBPZ010000142.1 GCA_017633115.1 Erysipelotrichaceae bacterium
AAATCAGCATCTGTCCGCCACCTTTTGAAGCATGATGGATATGCCAGTTATTTCTACAACCTGGTTCAAATACAACGTTGTAGACAGGTACCTGATCAGCTGATAATTCAGCAAAATAGCTTGTACCTACAAAATATTGAGCTACTGGGTTAGGACCACCAATTGGGAACATGATTGTTTTCTGGAATTCTTCTTTAGTCATAAAATATCACTCCTTTTTTTCTACATCTTCATTTTACGTCTCGTTCAAGAAAATGTACAATACTTATATTTGATTCTCTAAAATGCCTAAAAAGCATGTTTAAAGATATCAATCTTTTTCCATAATGTGATTGTTTTATACTATGTTATAATGTAATTAAAGGAGTGGGTATTATGTTTGATTATTTATCATGGATCGAAACGCAAACAAGTGATGAGTATGTCATCAATCGTGCTAATGATAATAAAGTTGTGATTGAAACTGAGACTGTTGAAGGCGCTATCGAAATCTATCATATGGAAATGGATGTCGTCGCTATGTATGTCACACGTAAAAGCGATGATGAAAACATCTTCTTCCTTCACTTTGAATTAAAAGATGAAGATCACGCCAAGCAGCTGTTCAACGAAATGGTCGAAATCATTAGAAAGGCCGATCAAGCCAAAGGATTGCAGATTCTTTTAAGCTGCACCAGTGGTCTGACAACATCGTTCTTCGCCGATAAACTCAATGATGCCGCCAAGACTCTTGATTTAGATTTCAACTTTAGTGCGGTCAGCTTTGCGACCATCTATGAAAGTGCGGTCAATAAAGATGTCATTTTATTAGCTCCACAGATCGCTTATGAATACAACAAGCTCAAAGAAGTTCTTGCCGATAAAATCGTTTTACGCATTCCTGGACAAACTTTTGCCTCATACAATACTCGAGATGTCCTTAAAATGATTGATGAAGCCATTAAAAAAGCCAACACCACAAAAGAAGAGATGGCTATCGCTAAAGTCATGCGTGATATTGAAAACAACGCCAAGATCATGACCATTACAATGACTCATGACTATCATGAAACTAAAATCGACTATCGTGTTTATGACCGTGGCCATGTCGTTGAAAGCAATCGCGTTATTAAAGAACATCATTCTGTTGATGACCTTTATGATGTTTTAGATACACAATTACCACAATTCAATAAGAAATATAATGGTATCGATATTGTGTCGATCTCTATGCCTGGTCAGCTACGTCTTCATTCTGGTATTGGTCCAGTGGTCAGAATCGATTACAATGAAATCGCCGATGATCTGAGTAAACATTATCAAATTCCTTGTATCGTATCAAACAATACCAATTGTGTCGCCTTTGGTTATTATGCCAGCCAGAATGATTACAATATTATTTCTTACCATTCACAGCCTCGTGGCGGCATTCATGGTGGCCAGGGTATCGTCTATGAAGGTACACTTATTAAAGGTGCTCATTTAATGGGTGGTGAATTGGAAGCTGTCACAAAGCAAACCTATCCTGATGAAGAAAACTATCGAACCCTTTTTGATCGATATGGTGAAGATGCTTTGAACGTTGTCAGAGACTCACTTGTCAAAGCATTAGTTGCCAATATTGCGGTCATTGACCCTGAAATCATCCTCATCAGAAACATCTTCGCACCAGACATTAAAGTCATCGAAGAGAAGCTATGCGAACATTTCCGTGAAAAAGATATGCCTAAACTTCTCTATGTCCGTGAAGTCACTGAATATGCCTGTTTAGGAACGATGCTTCTTGGTCTTGATGAATTGAAAAGAAGAGCTGTCAAATAACCAATGTTTAAACTGCAGTGTCTGAACACTGCAGTTTTTTATTGAAGTTAGTGTATAATATTAAATAAGGAAAGCGAGGAAAAGATTATGTATAAATATGGCATTTTATCAACTGCATCAATAGTTGATCGTTATGTTCAGGGTATTAAAGAATCCAAGGATGGAATTCCATATGCACTAGCTTCAAGAGCATTACCGCCTGCTCAGAAAAAGGCATCAGCACTTGGTATTGATATCAGTTATGGATCTTATGATGAACTCTATAATGATCCTGACATCGATATCATTTACATTCCTACTATTAATTGTCTTCACTATCAAAATGCTTATGATGCTTTAACTCATCACAAACATGTCATCGTTGAAAAACCATTTGTGATGCATAAAGAAGAAGCTGAAAACTTATTTAAAGTTGCGAATGATAATCATTGTTTCCTGATGGAAGCACAAAAGTCTGTCTTCCTGCCAATCACCAAAAAATTAAAGGAATATATTGAACAAGGTGTCATTGGTGAAGTTCAATATTTAGAATTCAAAGCAAGTTTTCCAAGTCGCTTCACATATGATCACTGGATGTGTGATGTATCTGCAGGAGGTGGCGCTTTCTATGGCAGCGCCACTTATACGATTGAATATTTAATGTATCTCTTTGATGAACCAGAATTCACCATCACTGGTTCTCACATCGATGGTCCTACAGGCAGTGATGATGTCTGTAACTTCTCTTTAACTGTCGATAACCATATCCTTGTGTCTTCAACTATTTCCATGAGTGTACCACTTAAAAATGAACTCGTTGTTTATGGATTAGATGGCTATATCATTATTCCTGAATTCTGGAAAGCTCATGAAATGTCTATCTATAAAAACAATGAACTTGTTGAAACTATTGATATTCCATTTAAAAGCGAATTTGTTTATGAAGTTAATCATATCAATGATTGTCTTGATCAAGGATTGTTGATAAGTCCTGTTATGACACCTGAAAAGACAATTAAAACTGTCGAGATGGTTGAGACTCTGCAAGATTTGTGGCAAAAAGAACGTTAATAATATTAAAAGACCCCAAGTCAAACGACTTGGGGTTGTTGTTTCTGGAGATAAAACTTTTTATTTGTCTTTGAATAAATCACTGAAGAAGATATCTTCAATAACACGTTCAGATGAATGACCATCTTCACGATAGACGAATTTATCCATGAATGCCTGATACTTATCATCAATTTCATAATTTTCAGGTAACTTCAAGACTTCATCAATAACTTCATCATCAGTTCTTACGATTGGGCCTGGTAATTCATTAACATCGAAGTAGAAACCATTTGATTCATCTCTATAATGTTCTAAGTCATACATATAGAAGATCATTGGACGTTTCAAGATTGAGAAGTCGAAGCATGAACTTGAGTAGTCAGTAATTAAGATATCAGAGATGATATATAATGCGTTGATATCTTCAACTCTAGAAGCATTGTAAACAAAGCCTTCATATTTCGCAAAGTCAAAGGCATTAGCTACAAGGTAATGAGCACGGAATAAGATAATGTAATCTTCACCTAAGCGTTCTCTTAACTTATCGAAATCGATTTCTTCTTTATATTCATAACCTGAACCTAAAGCATACTGATTTGGTCTGTATGTTGGTGCATAAAGAATGATTTTTTTCTTCTTAACTGCTTTTTCATACTGATAGAACCAGTAACCAATGTTGTCGATTTTCGAACGACGAACATCTTTTTGAGTATAGTTTGTCAAGAAGTCGTTACGTGGATAACCAGTTTCATGAACGATACCTTCTAAACCATAGGCTTTAAGATTCCATGCACTGAGGATCTTTTCAGTTGTATATTCAGATGGTGAAACGAAATAATCGAACTTAGAAGCTTCAATACCATATCTCTTAATCATTTCTTCCATGTTACCAGCTGTACCGATATCAAAGTGTTCAAGGTCGAAACCTAATCTCTTTAATGGTGTACCATGCCATGTCTGAACAAAGATCTGATCTTTCTTAGGGAAGATAGAATCAGCGATCTTGAAGTTATAGATCCAATATTTTGCTTTAGCACAAAGTCTACGCCATGTTCTTGAACCATACTGAACAACTTTGACTCTAGGGTCACGGTTGAGGAAGTAACGAATGAATTTATTACATTTACGTTTTGTTTTGAAAACCCATACGAATTTGTAATCATCAAAACGTGGATCTTTTGCCATTGCTTCATAAATAGCTCTTGGGCTGTCACTATAAGACTGACCAGCGAAAGAGCAGAAGACAACTGTCTTAGGGTCTGTCTTTACACCAAAAGTATCAACATTGTAATGAATTTTACCAGCTTCATTCATGGCATTCCAAATAACTTTTCTTGTACTTGGATGATCCATTGTGAACTGATTTAATGCAAGTTTGATTTTTGTAGTGAGTTTTCTATTTTTCAATAACTGAGGTTCTAAACTTTCATTTTGTTTCTTGGCCATACACATTTACTCCTTACTTTATATTTTTAAACCTTTAATCTACGTAATTTCGTGCCCATTATAACATAGTTAGATATTGTTTTCTATAATTACAAGAGTGATTTTTTGACTGTAAGCCCTCACCTTTGATATTTACGGATTTTAACTTTTGTTTTCAGAGCATAAGTATAAAAAAGAAACAGCACTCATGCTGTTCCTTCAATAGTTAAATTATTTAATCTTGTAGTATTTTGCATATACAACAGGTACTTCCTTATTTGCACCTAATACTGTTGTATAAGTGTAGTTACCACCTGCTTGACCATAGATTGTAACAATATCGTCCTCAAGAATCTTTGTCTTTTCTTCGTAAATGACGAGAATGTCATCATCATAGAATCCATATCTGTCTTTAGTAACCGCCATCTTAATCTGACCAGATTCAATAACCTGATTGACTTTTCCTGTGTACTTAACATATTTGTTCATGTACTTGTTAGGATTGCGCATCAACTTCTTGTATTTAATTCTCTTACATTTCTTCTTATACTGCTTTTTCGTTAATGTAGTACATTTAACTTTAAGTGTTGTTTCAACACCTTCATACTCGATTGTAACTTTTGTTGTCTTTCCTGCTTTTAGTTTCTTTGGCGTTTCAATTGACCAGTTTTCGACCTGCTCCTCTTCACCATCTTCATATTTAGCATAGACTTGAATAGCAGCAGAATTACTTAATGTATTTCCTGCTTCTTTTGATCCTGAATACTTTGCTCTGATTGATACAACTTGTCCATGACTTGTATCATCAGTCACAGTTGTATTATCAACTTCGCTTACTTCTTCAGTTGTCGTAGCTCGATCCGTTGTTGATGTATCACTATCTCCGCCTCCAGCAAGGCCTACAACCATTAATAATACCAAAACGATTAAAGCAATTCTAACTTTCTTCGATTGAAACCATTTACGATTTCCAGGCTGCTCTTGAATACGATCTTTAAAGAAGTTTAAACGGCTCTGTTTACTATTCTCACCATTATCAAAACCACATGTTGGGCAATAGCGACCCTTAAACTTTTTTCCACAATTCCTACATTTCATAAATTATCCTCCTTATCTGGACGTTTAATAGTAAATATAATTCAACTATATATACCAAATTATACATCACACGTCCGTTGCTATATTTGAAATATATTAAATGGTCAACCGTTTTTAGTTGTTCATTCAACAAATTATTGATCGTCTAGCTTGGATTAGAGATATAATAAAAATTTTAGTCAATCTCACCGTCTATAATTAATTCGGCACTATTTCGGCACTATTTCGGCACTATTTCGGCATTAACACATATAAAAACGGCACTTGGATCACATCTATAGTAAGATGGATCAAGTGTCGTTTGCTTCTTTATGTAGTTGCCGCGATTTTTTTCTTATAGCGTCTATTTTTAGTAGAACCTTTTGACTCAATTGCTCCCAGGACAAGTAATTCTTTAAGTACAGTTCTTATACGTCTATCTTTTACACCAATTACATCCTTTAATTCAGATGACGAGTATTCAACGTTGTCTTTCATATATTCTAAAATCGCTTTATATTGCTTGTTGTAGTAGATTTCTTCCTTTCCCTTAATATCTTCAAAGCTTTCTTCCACATAATCATCGTTGATTTCATCATCATCAAATTGCCTATAAAGTGTAACTCTAAATGAATTATCAGTGACGATAATCTCAGGAGTTGGTAAATCATATCTCTCAGAAGTACTCAATATTCGTTGAATACCTGTACCCCATGCTTCAATAATGCCCATCTGATTAAAAACTTTTGCAATGGCTCTATTACGTGTTTTTGAGTGGCCTGTCATCATTTCTTCATATGTTAGTCCGTTATATAAACCGCCTGGAGAAGTGACTTCAAGTCGATCATCAAAGAGAGCTACCTGAATACATGCTTCATCAAGATAGTTTCTATGACAATGTGCATTGACAATCATCTCTCTAATAGCCTCAACTGGTAATTCGTATGACTCTTTCCTTAAAAGACCTTCAACCGTAGCACCCAAGCGAATATTTCTTAACACAAAATGTATTGTTTCTTCTATTTGCTTATATAACGGTCCTTCAAAAGTACGTTTATCAAGAAAGACATTTCTCGTTGTTCCTTTAAAAACAGCACATTGTGTCTTTGAAAATTGAAAATGGTCAGATGTCATTAGTGCAAATGCATTACTGGAGAATATTTGTTCCGCATCTTCTTTTAAAACTTTCCAATTAATTAACTGGTTCTTTGTCACTGGTGTTGATGATAATTCAGCCTTTTGGCGATAAGACATAATGTCTTGACATAATTGTTCAATAGACTCCTCGTTGAACTTATAGTCTAAACATGTCAGCTCGTCCCATGAAATACGGGCACCTTCCATTTCAAGTTCAAGTATTTTATCTGGGAGTGCAGGTCTGCTTGTAGCTCCAACACGAATATATGCACCCATTATACCAAAGACTTTTACTTCTTCAAAGCAACCATCCAAAATCGACATAAGACAACCGTTAGAGTTTCACATAATGATCACATATAAAAAGGCACTTGAATCAATAGGTGGTTCAAGTACCTTTCTATAGTTTTTTTAATTCTTCACTCATCAACATACCTGTTGATGCCATTAGGACCATAACTGTAAGAATATCAAAAATAAAATAGATAAGTGGTTCATTGTAGTCAAAGAATGCGAATGCGATTGTTAAAAACATGTACGACAACAAGTGTCTTTTAATCAATGCATAAATACCATAGAGTGATATTAATGTCAGAATGACATAGACAACAGATTGATGGTGGAATCGTTTAATGAGGGGGCTCATATGCATACCAGCATGAATGCTCATCGTAATCAATCCCCAGCTGCCTAAGCATAAATGGATTTCTCTTGCCTTTGAAGAGAGCGATGTTAAGTCAATAAAAGTGAAGAGGTGCCTAGATAAGATAATACCTGTTGCAATCTGTAAGACCATGATGACTATGAGTGCCACATTGATGACTGTGCGAAAGAATCTTTGGAGATTGTATCGCCCTTTAAAGATGTTCAGCCACCATTTCCGGTTGAGGATGTTATGACATACTAGTAAAACAAACAAAAGTGTGCCTGCCACTTCATGGAATGTTTCTCCTATCAATGAGTAAGCCATGAGTAGTGGCATGAGCACAATCATCATGATATCTATAATTTGTCTGGTCTTATTCATTAGAAACCTAGTTTCATTAACCACTCAGTGACATCGGTACGGACATTGTCAGCATCATTCTGACAATCTTCACCATAAATACCAATACCTTCTAATACCTTTGCACCTGGTGCTGCTTTCTTAAGTTTGG
>JAGBPZ010000143.1 GCA_017633115.1 Erysipelotrichaceae bacterium
GCAAGTCTGGTGAGTTCGGTGTCAACTTCAGAGGAAATGACAATGATTGGACATTTGTTTTTTGCAAGCAGTTTTGCGGATTCCACAAAAGTTTTATGATGAGCACGATAAGAAACAAACACCCCAACATCCTGACTGGTAGCACTATGTGAAATGGAAATTTCTTCACCTAATTGGCTTGCCATGACACAGAAAATCCCAAGCTTGATTAAACGATTCGCAAAACTGTTGGCACGAATACTTGAATCACCTTGTCCATATAAGAAGATGTGATTGGCGAATAATAAAACTTGAGCAACTTTTTCGATTGTCTCATTATCGAGATGATGACGACAATCAATTGCGCACTGGGTATAGAGATCAACTAATGATTGAGTAATCTTGGCTGTACCTTCACCTAAATAAAAAGGGCGACTCATATCAACTTCATTAGAGGCATGGTCTAATTCACGCAAGTATTTCATTTTAAAATCTTTGAAACCTGTACACCCGATTTTGCGGCATAAACGAATAATCGTGGCATTTGATGAATAGGTTGCCTCGGCAATCTCTTTGATTGACTGTAAAGTAATGGCATCTGCCTGGTTGAGGAAGTAATCTGCAATGACTTCTTCTGATGTACTAAAGTTCTTTTTTTCCTTAAGCTGTTCAATAATCATAACTATCACCAAACTTATTGTACGCATTTTTGAATATTAAGTGCAATTAAAAGTGCATTGTTGTTAAAAAGGAATTTTTATATAATAAGAAAGGAGGTGCATTGAGATGAAACTGGCGATATTAGGTATTGGGAAAATCTTTGATATGATTATTCCTTTTTACCCATCTTTAAATATTGAAAAAACTTATCTTTTGTCAACTGTGCGTTCTTATGAAAAAGCACAAGAGCTTGTTGAACGTTATGGTTTTGCAGGTGTTTATACTGATTATGACAAGATGTTGAACGAAGCTGATATTGATTCTGTATATATTGCTTTGCCAAACCATCTCCACTATGACTATGCTTTAAAAGCAATCAAAGCGCATAAACATGTCCTATGTGAAAAACCAATCACTGCTAATGAAAAAGAATATCAGGAATTAGAAAAGCTGGCACATGAGGCTGGGGTTTATTTTGTTGAGGCGATGATGATTCATTATATGCCTATTATTGAAAAGCTTAAACAATCACTTAAAGACATTGGGAAGCATCAACTGGCAATACTCAATTTCACCCAGTATTCTTCTCGCTATGATGCTTTTTTAAGAGGAGAGATTCTGCCTGCTTTTGATCCGCAAAAATGTGGTGGAGCTCTTTATGATATTAATGTTTATAATTTGCACCTGGCATTGTATCTATTTGGTATACCAGACAGCTATTATTATGAACCAGCGATTGAACGTGGTATTGATACTCATGGGGTGTTAACACTTAACTATCCAGATGGTTTTAAAGTTATTTGCATTGGCGCAAAAGATTGTAATGGGACTTCACAATCAGAAATCATTGGCACAAAAGGTATGATTCATTACGCTGGTCCTCCAGGGATCATGACAAACTATACAGTTGAAACAAAAGAAAAGCTTGAAACGATTACCGAAAAAGTTGACTATACGCATCGTTATGAGTTCGATGCTTTTATCAATATGGTCAATCATCACCAGGATAATCGTGTAGCTGAGATGATGTGTTTGAGTAAAAATGCCAGTATCATTATGGCGGAATGTCGTTATGCAAAAGGTATTGTTTTTGGTAATGATGGGAAGGAGATTTAAGTGACAGTCTTATTTGATTTAGATGGAACAATTTCTGATTCTTCTGCAGGCATTTTAAAGAGTGTGAAACTTGGGCTTGATCATTTTGGACAGGACCATTACACCCTTGATGAATTACGTGTCTTTATTGGGCCACCACTACGTGATATGTTCCCTAATTTTGGGGTTCCTGAGGATAAAGTCGATGAGGCTATTCGTGTTTTCCGTGAGTATTATAATGTCAAAGGGAAATATGAAAATACACCATATGATGGTATTGAAGATATGCTGAAGAAACTTAAAGATGATGGCATTCCAATGTGTATTGCGACTTCCAAGCCAGAAAAAACGTCAATTGATATCATCAAACATTTTGGTTTCACAGATTATTTTGCAATGATTTGTGGTGCGACTTTTGATGAATCGCGTGAGAGTAAGCAACAGGTACTTGAATATCTGATGCACCAATGTGATGATTCCGATTTTCTGATGATTGGGGATACTCAATATGATGTTATTGGTGCCAACTCGTTAGGTATTAAGACGATTGGTGTATCATGGGGATTTGGAACAATAGAAGAGATGGAAGCGGCAGGTGCTGTGGCTATAGCCCATACGCCAGAAGAATTATATAATCTTATTCACCAATATAGTGAAAAATATAACAAGGGGGAGGAAACAGAATGGAATATAGAACATTAAACACAGGTGCTAAAATGCCGATGATTGGTTTTGGGGTTTTCCGAGTACCTGATAAAGCTGAATGTGAACAGTCAGTTTACGATGCTATTGAAGCTGGTTATCGTTTGATTGATACTGCAGCAGCTTATACGAATGAAGATGCAGTAGGGCAAGCTGTCAGACGTGCCATCGCCGATGGTATTTGTACTCGTGAAGAGTTGTTTATCACTTCTAAGCTCTGGGTTCAGGATATGGTCAATTATGAGACGGCAGCAAAGGCTATTGATGCTTCATTAGAAAAATCAGGGTTAGATTATTTGGATCTTTATTTATTACATCAAGCGATGGGTGATTATTTTGCAGCCTGGCGTGCTATGGAAGATGCCTATAAAGCTGGTAAATTAAAAGCCATTGGAGTATCAAATTTCTATCCTAATATTTTGACTAACTTCTGTGAAACAGTTGCAATCAAACCGGCTGTCAATCAGGTTGAATTACATCCTTACTACACTCAGGAAGCAGCATTAGAAACAATGGACTATTATAATGTCGTGCCTGAAGCATGGGCTCCATTAGGTGGTGGTCGATATAATCCTTTCGAAGATGAAATGCTTCTAGGTATCGCTGCGGCACACCATAAAACTGTCGGTCAGATTTTATTAAGATGGAACGTTCAGCGAAATGTCGTTGTCATTCCTAAATCAACACACAAAGAACGTATCATTGAAAACTTTGATATTTTTGACTTCTCATTGACTGATGATGAAATGAAACAGATTGCTTCTTTGGATATGGGATATACTGGCAGTCGCGCTAAACACTTTGATCCTGACTTTGTCAGAATGTGTCTCAATAATAAAATCCATCCATAAGGACAAAAATTTACAGAACAAAACAAATCAATTGTACTGAACTTCTAAACATCTTATAATAAATGAGTGAAGGGTATATTAATACAATTAAATGATCGTTTTATGATTGGAGCAAAGAAGACCTGATTCAATCAGATCATGCACTGGGATAATTGAATTAATTTGTTCGCATAGATTAATTATGATAATTAGGCTGCGGATCATTTCGCAGCCTGCTTTTTTTGATGGTTGAATTTCATGATTTTTGCTTATTTTTAAAGGGAATTGCTCGATAAAAAGAGGTCTTATTAATGCCTAAAATCGTGTTTATTTAACTCTGTAAAATAGAGAAAATAGAGGGGAAAAATTATTTTATTTTTTTCGTATTTTTCTCTTGATATTATTTACGTTTTGTTTAGAATAGGCTCGAATCTAGAATTAAGGAGGATTCAAAATGGAAGTCAATAATCGCTATCGTCCAGCGTATCATATGTCGGTACCTGCTGGCTGGGGGAATGACCCAAATGGTTTGATTTTTTATAAAGGGCAATGTCACTTCTTTTATCAGTATAATCCTCATGCACCTCATTGGGGTACCATTCATTGGGGACATGCTGTCAGTGATGACATGATCAAGTGGACGCATTTACCACCAGCGCTTGTACCAAATGAACCTTATGAACGTGAACTAGGGTGCTTCTCAGGAACCGCAATTGAAGATAAGGGTCTGCTCTATTTAATGTATACAGCAGCAACACCAGAAATTCAGCAACAGTGTTTAGCTGTATCTGAAGATGGTTTATATTTTGAAAAAGTAAAAAATAATCCTGTGATTCCTTGTGATAATCAGCCTGAAGGTGGCAGCCATCGCGATTTCCGCGATCCTAAAGTCTTCAAGCATGATGGCACTTTCTATTGTATCGTAGGTGGCAATATTAGTGGTAAAGGCAATTTATTTCTATATCGCAGTGATGATTTAATGAGCTGGCAGTATATTGGCCATCTCTTTGAACCACAGCAGCATATTCCAACACCATTCTTTAATGTTGATGGTGTTTGTGAGTGTCCAGACTACTTTGTGATTGATGGTGAAGAGGTCTTATTATTCAATCCACAGAATCATCCTACAATGGGTTATCATTATGAAAATGTTCATTCATCCGTCGCAATGTGTGGTCACCTTGATTATGAAACAGGGCGCTTCACAATCCGCAATGTCCATGAACTAGACGCGGGATTTGATTTCTATGCACCGCAGACATTTACCCATGGTGATGGTCGTCAAATCATGATAGCCTGGAAAGAAATGTGGTTTAGAACTTATCCAACAGTACCTCACAACTGGATTGGCAGTTATACTTTGCCACGTGTCTTAAGTATCAAAGAAGGCCGTGTTTATCAGGAACCAATCAAGGAAATTGAATCTTATCGTCGCCATAAACGTGATTTAGGCAGTTTCAAGGTTGATAATGGTTATACATCATTCAATCATTGCCATGGTCAGTGTTATGAACTTAACTTGTCAATCAAGCCTGATGGCAAAACCAAACGTGCCGGTCTTAAATTGTTAAAAGGTGGCATGCATGAAACATCTATTTATTATGATGTTCATAAACGTGCGTTAGTCTTTGATCGCAGCAAGGCAGGAACAGTTTATGAAGGTCGTGATGAGACAACAGTCAGAACATGCATCATCAATACTGCTGACCCTGTCGATCATGTTGATTTACGTATCTTTGTCGATATTTCTGGCATCGAAGTCTTTATCAATGGTGGTCGTTATGTGATGACTGGTAATGTTTATCCAGAAACTGTTGATGAAGACCGTGTTGAATTTTTCTCTGATGGTGGCGTCACTGAATTCAATGATGTTGTCAAATATGCAATCGTTGTGAAATAAATATTGTTAGCTGGTATATAAGTGTACCAGCTTTTTTTTATGCCTTTATGAAAAGACTTATTTCATGATATGATAAATCAAAGGAGATGAGATGCAATGGAAATGACATTAAGATGGTATGGCAGTCAATTCGATA
>JAGBPZ010000144.1 GCA_017633115.1 Erysipelotrichaceae bacterium
AGCACCAATGACAGTTTTACCACCTAAAATAGAAGCTCCAGCATAAATCGTGACATCATCTTCAATTGTCGGATGACGTTTCACATTCTTTAAGCTTTGGCCACCTCTTGTTGATAAACCACCAAGGGTAACACCCTGATAAATTTTGACATGACTGCCGATCTCTGTAGTTTCTCCAATGACGATACCAGTGGCATGATCGATAAAGAAGTATTCCCCAATCGTAGCACCAGGATGAATATCAACACCTGTTTCTGAATGACCGTATTCCGTCATGATACGAGGAATAAGTGGCACCTTCAGCTGATAAAGAACATGGGCCATACGATTGATTGCAATAGCATAATAACCCGGATAACATAAAATGATTTCATTTTTGTTGAAAGCAGCTGGATCACCATCAAAGGCTGCTCTAACATCCGTTTCCAATAAGGCTCTGACTTTAGGTATTTCATTGAAGAAAGCTTCCGCAATATCGGTTGCCTTTGTTTCAATTTTTTCAGGAGACATATCCGCATATTCAGCATCCTGCTTTAATGCCAAAGTAATTTGACATACCAGATTGTACATGACATCTTCAATCAACATTGTCAGCTGAGACTTACTGTTGTAGAAATGATATTTCTTGTCATTAAAAAAGCCTGGAAAAAGAATGTTGATCATTTTGTCAGTCATATCAATAATGACATCAGTATCTGGCTGATCCTTGATATCAATATTGTTGATGACGCGATCATCATCATAATCTAGAAGCATTTTATTAACGATATCATTGATTTTATTTTTCATAGTATCACCATGTCTTTCTAACTTATTATTAGTATAGTCAAACGCGTTTATGAATGCAAATAGGATGCAAAAAAAAGAGGCAGTGCTTAGCACCACCTCGTGTTTTAAAGAAGATTATTTAGTTGTATATTTACCGTCTTTGATGTTAACGATGATCATTTCTTTGATTGGGTTATGGTTTTCGTCATAAGTGTAACCACCACAAACTGCATCAGTAACTTTGATGTTAGCAAGTGCTTTGTTGATTTCAGCAGGATCTAATGAACCAGCTTCTTCGATAGCCTGTAACATGATGTTTAATGCATCATAACCTAATGCTGAGAAGAAGTTACCATCAGTGTTGTATTCGTCTTTGAAGCTCTTCATGAAAGTAGCAACCTGGCCTTCTGCATCTTTATCGAAACCAGTAACGAATAAGCAACCTTCTAAGTCTTTCTTATTAACGCCTTTAACTTCAAGAACGCCATCCCAACCGTCAGCGCCCATAACTGGACATTTAATACCAGCATCTCTTAACTGTTTAACGATTGTATCTGCAGTTTCATAGTAATCAGGGATGTATAATGCATCCATATCTAATTTCTTTAATGCAGTGATGAAAGTAGCGAAGTCTTTAGTGTTAGTGTTGTAAGCTTCGTTGTAAACAACTTCAACATTCTGATTCTTAGCTTCAGCGATGAATGCAGTATCAAGACCCTGAGAGTAGTCTAATTCTTTGTTGTAAAGGATACCAACTTTTTTGAAGCCTAAACCTGGGCACTGCTGTGCTAAGTAAGTAGAAGCGAATGAGTCGTTACAGCATACTCTGAATACGTTTTCGTAAGCAGAATCACCATTCATAGTGATTGCATCTGCAGAACCAGATGGTGTTAAGATTGGAGTGTTGTTTTTAGTAGCAGCAGCAACAACAGCTAAAGTAGGACCAGAAGTAACAGGACCAACTAATGCAGTAATACCATCGTCATCAACTAACTTGTTGTAGTTGTTAACAGCAGTAGTAGCATCGCCTTTGTCATCATAAGCAACAACTTCGATATTAGTACCATGAGCTTCATTGTACTGTTTTAAAGCTAAGTTGACACCATTTCTTACAGCAACACCGTACTGAGAAACAGCACCAGATAATGGACCATCGAAACCAAGCTTGACACTGTTCATGTCAAAATCAGATTTTGCTGAACCGCCTGAGCTACCGCAAGCTGTCAGCATGGCTGCCATTAATAAGCAAACCAAAACTTTTCTTAATTTCATATAATTTCCCTCTTTTCGTTAATATAACAATTATTATACGCGCGCTAATTATTGTGTCAATAATTATTTCTCATTTGAAAAATTGTTTTATTCAAATAAAAATCCGTCATTTGTCCTAAAAAGACTAAATTTTTTGACCAAACTATTGATATTGTAACTAAATTCAATACAAAGAAAAAACTTTCAAATATTGAAAGTTTTGATCCGTTTTTCTGTATTTAAACAGCTTACGAGTGTTTATTATGAAAATCGGATATTCTCCTTATGAAATACCGAATACTCATTGTTTTCTTTATTGTTTCTCTAAATTGTCTTTCAAACCATCAACAAAGACCTTTGTCATTTGTGCTGTCAATCCCCATATGACCTCATCATGATAACGATAAAAATAGATAGGTCGCTGATAAGTACCCCAAGGATAAGCGCGACCACCACGAATCAAATCAAAAGGAAAATCATCATTAGGTACTGTTTTCACATTGACTTTATAGACTTCTGGCTCATTTGATAATAAATATGATAAAGGTACTATCATAAGATGATCAACTTCATCAGGATTAAATTGACCATCATGAGCTTTTAATATCCCTACAAATGGATTAATTAAATGATTGGATGCAGTTTTTATTGAAGGTAACTTATTAATAATTTCAATTTGACTTTCATCGACAAGAAGCTCTTCACACAGTTCTCTAATAGCTGTCTGTATAGGTGTTTCCCCTGCTTCAATCTGTCCACCAGGAAAGCATACCTCAAGAGGCTGTCTGATCAAGGCAGAGCGCACTTCATACAGCACCATCAATTCCCCTTCTTTTTCAATCAAAGGTATAATGATAGCTGAATCATGTCCTTTAGTTGTCTTTTGTTTAAAAGTCATTGATTGCATCTTTTTGATCAATTCATTCATAGTCATCTCACCCAGTTGCATATTACCATATTTACCGCTTCAGATGCCAATGATTCAATCACTTATATTCCACAGATAGTCAATATAGTAATTTTATAAATAATATTTCTGTTAGTTACAAATCTACAGGATAATTACTTAATAAACTTCATTCCCATACAATCAATCAACATTTACCACCTATTCTAACGTAGATGACTTTTCATCAAATCATCTTCTATAAATTGACAAAAAATAAAATACCTCTTAACATAAAATAGCAAGGAGGCACTGCTTATGCTTTTAATTAAAAATGGTTATATTGTTGATCCTGTCACAAATACTGAAGGATATTATGATATTCTCATCGACCATGATGAAATCAAACAAGTCGATCAAGATATAAAAATTGATCATGTTGATGTGATTAATGCAAAAGACTGTATTGTAGCACCTGGTTTAGTCGATGCTCATGTACACTTTAGAGATCCTGGTTTTACCTATAAAGAAGACATTATCACTGGTGCAGCTGCCGCTAAAAAAGGTGGTTTTACAACCGTCATTTGTATGGCGAATACCAATCCGCCAGTTGATAACATCGATACCTTAACTGCTAATATCCAAAAAGGTGAAACAACTAAGATTCATGTCCTTCAATGTGCTACTGTCACTAAAGGCATGAAAGGACAAGAGCTTGTAGATATGAAAGCCTTAAAAGCA
>JAGBPZ010000145.1 GCA_017633115.1 Erysipelotrichaceae bacterium
GTACCTGCATATTTCAATGACTCTCAGCGTCAGGCAACTAAAGATGCTGTTAAGATCGCTGGTCTTGAAGTTGAACGTATTATCAACGAACCAACTGCTGCTGCTTTAGCATTTGGTATCGATAAAACTGATCAGGAACAGAAAGTATTAGTATACGACTTAGGTGGCGGTACATTCGACGTATCAATCCTTGACTTGGCAGATGGTACTTTCGAAGTTTTAGCAACAGCTGGTAACAACATGCTTGGTGGCGATGACTTCGATAAGAAAGTTATGGATTACATCGTTTCTGAATTCAGAAAAGAAAATGGTATCGATTTAAGTAATGATAAGATGGCTATGCAGCGTGTTAAAGACGCAGCTGAAAAAGCTAAGAAAGACTTATCTGGTATGATGCAGACTCAGATCTCATTACCATTCATCACTGCTGGTGCTGCAGGTCCATTACACTTAGAAATGACATTAACTCGTGCTAAATTTGATGAATTAACAAGAGATTTAGTAAGAGCTACTGAAGGTCCAGTTCGTCAGGCATTAAGTGATGCTGGTATGAGCGCTAATGAAATTGATCAGGTATTATTAGTTGGTGGTTCTACAAGAATCGTTGCAGTTCAGGAATCAGTTAAGAGATTATTAGGTAAAGAACCTAACAAATCAGTTAACCCTGACGAAGTTGTTTCTATGGGTGCTTCAATCCAGGGCGGCGTTATCGCTGGTGATGTCAAAGACGTCTTATTACTTGATGTTACTCCATTGTCATTAGGTATCGAAACAATGGGTGGCGTTATGACAGTCTTAATCGAACGTAATACAACAATCCCTACTACAAAATCTCAGATCTTCTCTACAGCATCTGACAATCAGCCTGCAGTAGACATCAACGTCTTACAGGGTGAACGTACAATGGCTCGTGACAACAAACAGTTAGGTTTATTCAAACTTGATGGTATCCAGCCAGCTCCAAGAGGCGTTCCACAGATTGAAGTTACATTCAATATCGATGTTAACGGTATCGTTAATGTTAAAGCTAAA
Organism: Erysipelotrichaceae bacterium; assembly: GCA_017633115.1. Classification (GTDB taxonomy): domain Bacteria; phylum Bacillota_I; class Bacilli_A; order Erysipelotrichales; family Coprobacillaceae; genus RGIG9341. The sequence continues at coordinate 1,033 of JAGBPZ010000145.1, forward strand.
GACTTAAATACAAACAAAGAACAGTCAATCACAATCCAGAACTCAACTGGTTTAAGTGATGCAGAAATCGACCGTATGGTTAGAGAAGCTGAAGCAAACAAAGCTGAAGACGAAAAGAAACGTAAAGATATTGAAACAAGAAATAAAGCTGAACAGATGATCAACGAAATCGACAAAGCATTAGCTGAACAGGCAGATAAGATTTCTCCTGACCAGAAAGCTCAGGCTCAGCAGGTTCGTGATGAATTACAGAAAGCATTAGATGCAAACGATATGGAAACATTGAATGCTCGTATGACTGAATTCGAACAGATGGCTCAGCAGATGGCAAGCTATCAGTACCAGCAGGGTAACGGTGGTTACAACGCAGGTGGTAACTACAACGCTGGCGGTAACTATGGTCAGTCAGAAAACAATCAGAACGATGATTTCGTAGATGCAGATTTTACTGAAAAGAATTAATCCATTGAGCCAAGGCCTAGCCTTGGCTTCAGTGATGATAAGAGGTGACTTAAATGGCAGAGAAGAGAGATTATTATGAAGTGCTAGGTGTTGATAAAAACGCCAGCGCTGATGAAATAAAGAAGGCTTATCGTAAACTGGCCAAGAAATATCATCCTGATGTCAATAAGGCTCCAGATGCCGAAGAAAAGTTCAAAGAAGTCCAGGAAGCTTATGAAGTTCTGTCAGATGATGACAAGAAAGCGGCTTATGACCGTTATGGTCATGCTGCCTTTGATCAGAATGCAGGAGGCTTTGGCGGCGCTGGTGGCTTCGGTGGTTTTGGCGGCTTCGGCGGCGGCGCAGGCGGCTTTGGTTTTGATGATATCTTTGAATCATTCTTTGGTGGCGGTCCACGTACAAATACACGTAATACCGGCCCAATGAAAGGTGAAGACCGCACTATGAGTGTCGAAATCGATTTCATGGATGCAATCAAAGGTCTTCAAAAAGATATTAAAATCAACTATGATGAACAATGCCCACATTGTCATGGCTCAGGTGCCAATACACCAAATGATATTTCAACATGTACACGATGCAATGGTACTGGTACTGTGAGAACTCAACAGCGTACAGCTTTTGGTACATATGTTGCAACCTCTGCATGTCCTGATTGTAATGGTACTGGTAAGAAAATTACTGTGCCATGTTCACACTGTCATGGTAATGGCTATATCAACAAGAGCTCAACCATCACACTGAATATTCCAGCTGGTATCAATGAAGGCAATCTCATTCGTGTTAAGGGCAAAGGCGAGCGTGGAATCAATGGTGGCGAAAATGGTGATTTATTCGTCGGCGTTCATATCAGACCACATAAATATTTCATCCGTCAGGGTGATGATATCTATATGACTATTCCAGTTTCAGCTGTTGATGCCGCATTAGGATGTAAAATTGATGTTCCAACTGTCTATGGCGATGTAAGTGTTGATATTCCTCAGGGTACTCAGCCAGGTACAACATTACGTTTAAGAGGCAAAGGTGTTAAGAATTATCGTAACAACAGCAGGGTTGGTAATCAGTTTGTTAAAGTTGATGTTCAGATACCTAAACATCTGACTGGCAAAGAAAAAGACCTTTATACTCAACTTAGAAATCTGAATAATAAAGGTTCAATCTTTGATCAGTTCAAAAAGAATTTTAAATTCTAATTTATTAGTTCTGATATATGAATCTATATTTACATGGGGAGTTTATCTCTCCTTTTTTTGTTTTGCTAAGATTCTATGATTAAAGACGAAAAAACACTATGAATTGTTCGTTGTATGAACCTTTCATAGTGTTTTATAATTTTTATCTATTTTGCTTTAAAGATATTGCTTTGATCCATGACTTCAATCATATGCTTGATGGTATCATCATCCTGGACAAGAGCCATTCTGACAAAGCCTTCACCTTCACTGCCAAAGGCATTACCAGGAACGACAAGGACACCAGTCTTTTCAAACAAATCATAAGTAAATGATTCGGAATCTTTGTAATGATCAGGAATCTTAGCCCAAACAAACATTGAACCTTCAGGTAGATCAATATCCCAGCCAATTTCTCTGACGCCGTTGACCAATAAATCACGACGATGGCGATAAGCATTACGAGTATCAAGAACGATTGACTGATCACCCTGGATCGCAGAGATAGCTGCTTTTTGAATAGGGATGAACATACCATAGTCCATATTTGATTTCAATGTCTTATATTTGCTGACGATTTCACTGTTGCCTACCATAAAGCCAATACGGGCACCAGCCATACCATATGTTTTGCTAAGAGAATTGAATTCAACTCCGATATCTTTAGCACCTTCAAATTCAAGGAAGCTGTGACCAGGACCGGCGAATAATAATTCACTATAAGCATTATCGTGAAGAACGACGATATCATATTTTTTTGCGAATTTGACCAGTTCTTCATAAAATTCAACAGGTGCCACACCACATGTTGGATTGTTTGGATAAGACACAATCATCAGTTTAGCTGCCTTTGCATCATCCTCAGCAATGGCATCAAGATCGATAACATAATTGTTTTCTTTCTTTAATGGCATATCAACGATTTTTGCACCTGCAAGCAAGGCACCATCTCTAAAGATAGGATAACACGGATTAGGTACGAGAACGATATCACCAGGATCTACAAGGGTCAGTGCCAGGTGAGATAAGCCTTCCTGACTGCCAAGCATTGATGTGACTTCCGTACGTGGATCAAGTGTTACGCCATAACGTCTTTGATACCATTCAACGACAGCATCCTGAAGTTCTGGTAAATCAGTGATGGCATAAATGTAATTGCCACGATCCAATGTTTCTTTTGATAACGTATTGACAATGCGTTCATGTGGAGGAATATTTGGAGCACCAATACTTAAATCGATGACTTCCAATCCTTTTTGTGCACGTTCATAACGCATTTTTGCCAATGTCGTAAAGATGCTTTCACCAAAAACATCCATTCTTTTTGCGAATTTCATGATAGTTTCACCTCTCGAGTCACTATTTTAACGCAATATTATTGAAAAATAAAGCGACAATAGAGTGAATTTGTGATATTCTAGGCGTGTTTAGGAGGAACGTGTCATGACTGCTGACTTATCATTGCTTCAACAATGTAAGCCTGAAGGCTACCATGAGTCGATTATTGAACTCAAACATCTCAAAATGATGGCCTTTATTGACGAAAGTCATTTATTGATTGTGACTGATCGTCCGATGGTCGTCAATTGTGATGATTTAGCTATTGAAGATATTGAGAAGCCATTGAAGATGGACTTTAGTGAAATGTTGAGTTATTCTTCAAAAGGGCTTGCCAACATGTCTCATTTTTCTCCTTATGGGGATGTGGTGAGCATGCTTGCACCTCATTATCCAATGAAGATGGTCGTCTTTATGCCCCTTGGTGTTTCTTGTACCCGTTTCCCTGAGAAGTGTTTTATATTGACAGAATGCAGGGATCTTATTGGCTTTGGCTTCAATCAAACCGGTACATTGATGGTATGCGGGGAGCGTAATCGTCTTAAAATCTACCATCGCCAGAAAAATATTGAGGCATAATTTAACGTAAATTTCAGGGTTGTCAAAATAGTATTAAAATGGTATTATGCACTTGGTTATACAACTGACGGGGTATCGTGGAATTAACCACATGGAGTATAGCCTGTACGAGTCGACCGTCTGGGCAACCCCAGGATGATTAGGCTCTTTTTTTGTTTAAGGGTATCCTGAGGTGATCAATCGCATGTTAAAGATAATTGAAAACGAAAGGAAAGAAATAATGTTAACAGATGTAGAAATTGCTCAGAGTACAGTTATGGAGCCTATTAAGGCTATCGCTGAAAGAATTGGATTAGATGAAGATGATTTAGAACTTTATGGTAAATATAAAGCTAAAATTTCATTAGAAACAATCAATCGTTTAAAAGATAATGACAATGGTAAACTTGTTTTAGTGACTGCAATCAACCCAACACCTGCAGGTGAAGGTAAAACAACAACTATGATTGGTTTATCTCAGGCATTAAATAAACTTGGTAAAAAATCAATCGTTGCAATGCGTGAACCTAGCTTAGGTCCATGTTTTGGTATTAAAGGTGGCGCAGCTGGTGGCGGTTATGCTCAGGTTGTTCCTATGGAAGACATCAACCTTCATTTCACTGGTGATATTCATGCCATCACAACGGCTAATAACTTAATTGCAGCAATGCTTGATAATTCAATTCAGCAGGGCAATCCATTAGATATAGATACAAGACAGATCGTTTGGAAACGTTGTGTAGACTTAAATGACCGTGCTTTAAGACATATCGTTGTTGGTTTAGGCGGACGTTTAAATGGTGTACCAAGAGAAGACGGTTTTGATATTTCAGTCGCAAGTGAAGTTATGGCTATCTTATGCTTAGCTACTTCATTAGAAGACTTAAAAGCTAGAGCAGGTCGTATGATTGTTGCCTATACAAATAGTGGTGAAGCTGTTACTGTTGATGATATCAAAGCAACTGGTGCTGTCACATTATTATTAAAAGACGCTATCAAACCTAATCTTGTTCAGACATTAGATCATACTCCAGTCTTTGTTCATGGTGGTCCATTTGCAAATATTGCTCATGGCTGTAACTCAGTTATGGCTACTGAATTAGCAATGAAATTAGGTGACTATGCAATTACTGAAGCAGGTTTCGGTGCTGACCTTGGTGCAGAAAAGTTCTTAGATATCAAATGTCGTCAGGCTGGTTTAAAACCTGATGCCGTTGTAATCGTTGCTACTGTACGTGCGTTAAAGATGCATGGTGGTGTTGATAAGAAAAATCTTGCTGAAGAAAATCTTGATGCCTTAAAGAAGGGTGTTGCTAACTTAACTAAGCATATTGAAAACATCCATAAATATGGCTTACCTACAGTTATCGCAATCAATGCTTTCCCAACTGATACAGATGCTGAATTACAGTTATTGAAAACTGTTTGTGAAGAAATGGGCGCAGAAGTTGCCATTTCTGAAGTATGGGCTAAAGGTGCTGATGGTGGTATCGAAATGGCAGAAAAATTATTACACGTATTAGAAACAACTGAATCTCATTTCAAACCAATCTATGAATTAGATCAGCCTATTGTTAACAAATTACGTGCTATCGCACAGGAAATCTATGGTGCTGATGATGTTATCATCACTAAGAAAGTTGCTAACAAGATTAAAAAATATACAGCTCAGGGTCTTGATAATTTACCAATCTGTATTGCTAAAACTCAGTACTCATTATCAGATGATCCTACATTACTTGGTCGTCCAACAGATTTCAGTGTTGAAATCAACGATTTGATTCCTAACACTGGTGCTGGCTTCTTAGTTGCGATTGCAGGCAGCATTATGCGTATGCCTGGCCTTCCAAGAGTACCAGCTGCTAATGGCATGGACATTGACGAAAACGGCAAAATCGTTGGCTTATTCTAAGCGAAAGGAATGATTTCATGAAAGTTGCAGTTATTATGGGATCTGCTTCTGACAAAGGTCAGTTGACAGGTTGCATTGATATTTTAAAAGAATACGGTGTTGATGTAGCTGTCCGTGCTTTATCAGCACATCGCGCGCATGGAGCACTGGCTGAATTCGTAGAAGAATGCAACAATGATGGCACTGACGTTATCATTACAGCAGCTGGTATGGCTGCAGCTTTACCTGGCGTCGTTGCATCAATGACAATCCTGCCAGTCATTGGCGTACCTGTTAAAGGTTCTACCTTAGATGGTATGGATGCTTTATTTTCAATCGTTCAGATGCCTCCAGGAATTCCTGTGGCAACAGTTGCCATTAACGGTGGCAAGAATGCTGCCTGGCTCGCATTGGAAATCATGGCTATTAAATATCCAGAATTAAAAGCGAAATTATTAGCGTACCGTAAAGAAATGGAAGCTTCATGTCTGAAAGTAAATGATGATATTAAAGCTGAATTTAACTAAAAAAGAGAAGGAGAAGACAAATGGAAAAAGGTAAACTACTTTATGATGGTAAAGCAAAATCTGTTTATGCAACAGATCGTGAAGATGAAATTATTATGCATTATAAAGATGATGCTACTGCTGGCAATGGCGTTAAACATGAACAGTTTGGCGGTAAAGGTGTTTTAAATCACACCATTTCAGGTATTATTTTCGATATGCTTGCTGAAGCTGGTATCGAAACTCATTTGATTAAAAAATTAAATGAACGTGACGACCTCGTTAAGAAAGTTGACATTTTCCCATTAGAAGTCATTGTTAGAAATATTACAACAGGCTCATTCTGTGCCCGTACTGGCTGCCCTGAAGGTTTAGTTCTTGATGAACCAATCTTTGAAATCAGCTATAAGAATGATGAATATGGTGATCCATTGATCAATGAAGATCATGCTGTTGCCATGAAATTATGTACACGTGCAGAATATGCAAAAATCAAAGAAGAAACTTTAAAAGTCAATGAATTATTAAAAGCCTTCTTCTTACAGCTCAATTTAAAACTTGTTGATTTCAAAATCGAATTTGGTAAAACAGCTGATGGTCAGATTTTATTGGCTGATGAAATCTCTCCAGATTCTTGCCGTTTATGGGATGTTGATACAAACCAGAAATATGACAAAGATGTCTTCAGACAGGATATCGGCGATTTAATTGAAACTTACAAAGCTGTTCTTGCTAGAATGGAAAACAAATAGGTAATTTATATGGATTATAAAAAAGCTGGTGTTGATATCGAAGCTGGTTATCGTTCAGTTGAATTGATGAAAGGTTCGATTAAAGAAACCCTTCGTCCAGAAGTTCTGGGGGGAATTGGTGGCTTTGCTGGAGCATTTAGTTTAAGTGCCATTAAAGATATGAAGGATCCGGTTCTCTTATCAGGTACTGATGGCTGTGGTACAAAAGTAAAACTTGCTTTCATTCTCGATAAGCACGATACGATTGGTATTGATGCAGTCGCAATGTGCGTTAATGATATTGCCTGTGCTGGAGGAGAACCACTATTTTTCCTTGATTATATTGCCTGTGGTAAAAACTATCCGGAAAAAATCGCAACTATTGTCAGTGGCGTAGCTGAAGGCTGTAAACAGTCTGGCTGTGCTCTGATTGGTGGTGAAACAGCTGAACATCCAGGTTTAATGCCTGAAGATGATTACGATCTTGCGGGATTTGCGGTTGGTGTTGTTGAACGCGATGATATCATTGATGGTACATCAATCAAAGATGGTGATGTCCTTATTGGTATCGCTTCAAGCGGTGTTCACAGCAATGGTTTTTCTCTCGTAAGAAAAGTCTTCACGATGGATGAAGAATCACTCAATCGTTACTATCCTGAATTAGGCAAGACCTTAGGTGAAGCCTTACTTGCGCCAACTAAGATTTATGTTAAAACTCTTAAATCAATCAAAAATGCAGGCGTTAAAGTCAAAGGCTGCAGCCATATTACAGGTGGCGGTTTCTATGAAAACGTACCAAGAATGCTTCCTGATGGTGTAAGAGCAATCGTGAATAAAGACAGTTATGAAGTACCTGCTATCTTCAACATGATCGCAAAAGTTGGTCAGATTGAAGAACACATGATGTATAATACCTTCAATATGGGTATTGGTATGATCATCGCTGTTGATGCTAAAGATGTTGATACAACTTTAGCGGCCATTAAAGAAGCAGGGGAAACTCCTTATGTCGTTGGTAATATTGTAAATGGTGCTAAAGGAGTCGACTTATGTTAAATATTGCAGTTTGTATTTCTGGCGGTGGTACTGATCTGCAGTCAATCATTGATGCAGTAGAAGCTGGAGAAATCAATGGTACAATCAAACTCGTCATCTCAAACCGTAAAAAGGCATATGGCCTTGAACGTGCAAGACTTCATGGCATTAAGGCAGAAGTCATCAGGGATGAAGATTTGATCATCAAGCGTATGGAAGAAGAACAAATTGATTTGATCGTTCTTGCAGGTTATCTTGCCATTGTTTCCGAAAAATTAATCAATCGCTATGAAAACAGAATAATTAATATCCATCCATCATTGATTCCATCATTTTGTGGACCTGGTTATTATGGTATGCATGTTCATAATGAGGTCTATAAAAGAGGTGTCAGAGTATCAGGTTGTACAGTTCATTTTGTCACCGCTGATGTTGATGGTGGTCCAATTATCTTACAAAAAGCAGTTGATATTACAGATGTTAAATCACCTGAAGAAATTCAGGAACGTGTTTTAGTAGAAGAACATAAATTATTACCAGAAGCAGTTAAATTATTCTGCGATGGTCGTTTAAAAGTCATAAATGAAAGGGTCGAAATATTATGAAAAGAGCTTTAATTTCTTTAACTGATAAATCAGGTATCATCCCATTTGCTAAAGAATTAGAAACATTAGGTTTTGAAATCGTTTCTACAGGCGGTACATTAAAAGTCTTAAAAGAAGGTGGCGTTAATGTCATCGCGATTGATGATGTCACTGGTTTCCCTGAAATCCTTGATGGTCGTGTTAAAACATTACATCCAAAGGTTCATGGTGGTTTACTCTATCGCCGTGATGATCCAAATCATGTTGCAACAATCAAAGAAATGGAAATTACTCCAATTGATTTAGTTTGCTGTAACTTATATGCTTTTGACAAAGCATTAGAAGCAGGCTTACCAATTCCTGATATGGTTGAAAATATTGACATTGGTGGTCCATCAATGATCAGAAGTTCAGCTAAAAACTTTAAAGACGTATTAGTTGTCACTGATCCAGCTGATTATGACAGCGTCATCGATGCTTTAAAGAACGGTACAGATACATTTGAATTCCGTATGAATCTTGCTTACAAGGCATTCAGCCTCACTGCAAGCTACGATACAATGATTTCAAACTGGTTTGCTACATTAGTTAAATAATGAATCAATAAGATGCGAAAGCATCTTATTTGTGCTTATTAAAAAGAATTATGAGGAGGTCAAAATGAAGGTTTTAGTTGTAGGCAGTGGCGGCAGAGAACATGCCATTGCATGGTCATTAGCCAAGAGTTCACATGTCGATAAATTATATGCTATCCCTGGTAACCCTGGTATTGAAGCCATTGGTACTTGTGTGCCAGGAAACGTTGAAGATTTAGAAGGTATCCTGACATTTGTCGAAGATAACGATATTGATTTAACTGTTATTGGTCCTGAAGTGCCATTATGCATGGGTATGGCCGATTTACTTGAAGATCATGGTCATAAAGTCTTTGGTCCACGCAGTGCAGCTGCTAACCTTGAAGGCAGTAAAGCATTCTCAAAGGACTTCATGATTCGTCACAATATTCCTACAGCTGCTTATAAAGAAGTTGACAATCTGGAAGACGCGTATGCAGCACTTGCTGAATTCAGTTATCCAGTCGTTGTCAAAGCTGATGGCTTAGCTGCAGGTAAAGGTGTTGTCATTGCTGAAGACGAAGCAACTGCAAAAGCAACATTGAAAGATATGCTTGATGGTAAAATCTTAGATGGTGCGGGCAAGAAAATCGTCTTAGAAGAATTCCTGACAGGCTTTGAATGCTCATTACTTTGCTTCACTGATGGTGAAACAATTGTACCAATGGTATCTGCAAAAGATCATAAACAGGTTTACGACAACAATAAAGGTCCTAATACCGGTGGTATGGGTACTGTCTCTCCAAATCCATTCCTTCCTGAAGGTATGAATGAAGTCTTTAAGACAGATATCCTTGATCCATTCATTAAGGGTTTAAAGGAAGATGGATTAGATTTCAGAGGTGTTATTTTCATCGGTTTAATGATTGAAAACAACAAAGCTAAAGTTCTTGAATTCAACGTTCGCTTCGGTGATCCAGAAACTCAGGTCATCTTAATGCGCCTTGAATCTGACCTCTATGAAATTATGGATGCGGTTGCTTCCCGTTCATTAAAAGATGTCGACATCAAATGGAGTGATGATCAGGTCACTTGTGTCGTACTAGCTAGCGGTGGCTATCCAAATAGCTATCCAAAAGGAAAAGTCATTACTGGTTTAGACAATGTTCCAGAAGATATCGTCGTTTTCCACGCGGGAACAGCACGAAATGAACAGGGTGATATTGTCACTGCTGGTGGACGTGTCCTTAATGTATGCGCTAAAGGTGCATCACTTGAAGAAACAAGAAAGAAAGTCTACGATGCAATCAAAGATATCAACTTTGAGGGTGTTTATTATAGAAAAGATATAGGATTACATTAGGAGGTACATGATGCAAGTTTATCGTGTATATGTCGAAAAAAGAAAAGAACATGCTGTTGAAGCTGATGGTATTCGCCATAACCTTGTCCATCAGTTAGGTATGGAACAAGTTACAAGCGTCAGAGTTGTCAACCGTTATGATGTGCAAGGTATCTCTAAAGACATTCTTGACCGTGGTATTCCAACTATCTTGAGCGAACCTATGGTTGATGATGTTTATATGGAAGAGTATCCAATCTCTGAAACAGCCCAGGCATTTGCGGTTGAATATTTGCCTGGACAATATGACCAGCGTGCCGATGCCTGTGAACAGTGCTTCCAATTGTTGACAGAGGAAAAAGGTGTCAAAGTCAGATGCGCACGCCTCTACATTATTGAAGGTGTCAACGCTCAAGACGTACCAGCTATTCAAAACTATTTGATCAACCCTGTTGATTCACGCGTTGCTTCTCTTGAAAAGCCACTTGATCTTAATGATGCTGATGTGGCTATCAAACCTGTTCCGGTCATTGAAGGTTTCAATCAGTTTGATGAAGACCAACTCAATCAGTATTTAGCTGATAATGGTATGGCAATGAACTACGATGACCTTAAATTCACTCAGGATTATTTCAGAGATGAAGAGGGCAGAGATCCAACAGAAACAGAATTAAAAGTCTTGGATACCTATTGGTCAGACCATTGTCGTCATACTACTTTTGGTACGATCATCACTGATCTTGATATCGAAGAAGGTATCTATAAAGATATCATGGTTGAAGACATTGAACGTTATAAAGCTAGTCGTCATCTTGTCTATGGTATCGATACAAAACGTCCATTAACTTTAATGGATTTAGCTACCATTTCAATGAAAGAATTACGCAAACGTGGTTATCTTGATGATATGGAAGTCAGTGATGAAATCAATGCCTGCTCAGTGGAACTGACTGTTCACACAACAGATGGTGACGAAGACTGGTTACTCATGTTCAAGAATGAAACACATAACCATCCTACAGAAATCGAACCTTTTGGTGGCGCTGCAACATGTTTGGGTGGTGCTATCCGTGATCCATTATCAGGTCGTGCTTATGTCTATCAGTCTATGCGTATCACTGGTGCTGGTGATCCACGTAAAACTCTTGCAGAAACTTTACCAGGCAAACTGCCTCAGCGTAAAATCTGTCGTGAATCTGCACATGGTTTCTCAAGCTATGGTAACCAGATTGGTTTGACAACTGGCTATGTTCATGAAGTATATGATGAAGGCTATGTCGCCAAACGTATGGAAATCGGTGCCGTCGTGGCTGCTGCGCCAAAGGAACAGGTCTTACGTTTGGAACCTCAACCAGGACAAATCGTTTTGATGCTTGGTGGTCGTACTGGTCGTGATGGTATTGGCGGTGCGACTGGTTCATCTAAAAAGCATGAACTTAAGACAACCGAAACAGCTGGTGCTGAAGTTCAAAAAGGTAATCCAGTTGAAGAACGTAAAATTCAGCGTTTGTTTAGAAATGCTGATTTCTCGAAGAAGATTGTTCGTTGTAATGACTTTGGTGCTGGTGGTGTTTCAGTTGCCATTGGTGAACTTGCTGATGGGCTTGATATCAACCTTGATGCAGTCTTAAAGAAATACGAAGGACTTAATGGTTCTGAAGTTGCTATTTCTGAATCTCAGGAACGTATGGCAATCGTCATCAACAAAGAAGACCGTGAATATATGATGGCAGAATGTGCCAAAGAAAATCTTGAAGTTGTTGAAGTGGCTGTTGTGACTGATAATAACCGTCTCATAATGCATTATATGGGTGATACGATTGTTGACATCTCACGTGACTTCCTCAATAAGAATGGGGCAAAACGTTATCAGGCAATTACTGTTGCTGCTCCTGATGAAACTGTTGATCCTTATATCAGACAAACAGGAGCAACATTTACAGAAACAGCTAAAGACGTTATGTCTGACTTATTAGTGGCTTCACAAAAAGGTCTTGTTGAACGTTTTGACTCATCAATTGGTAATGGCACTGTTTTATCTCCATATGGTGGTAAAACATTACGTACTGAAACTGAAGGTATGGCAGCACTTATTCCAGTTCTTGGCAAAGAAACAACAACTTGCTCATTAATGGCTTATGGTTATAATCCATTGATTGCGAAATGGTCTCCATATCATGGTGCATTGGATGCCGTTGTGGAAAGTGTTGCTAAGATCGTTGCCATGGGTGGCGACTATCATACAGTACGCTTCTCATTCCAGGAATACTTTGAACGTTTAGGTAATGATCCAAAACGCTGGGGTAAACCATTTGCTGCATTATTAGGTGCTTATAAAGCTCAGGAAGAATTATTGTTGGCGTCAATTGGTGGTAAAGACTCTATGTCAGGTTCATTTGAAGATCTTGATGTTCCACCAACACTTGTTTCATTTGCGATTACAGGTGCAGATGTCAAAGATGTTATTACTCCTGAATTAAAGAGTGAAGGTCACACATTAGTAGAAGTAATGGTTCCTCGTAATGACCAACATTTAATTGATTTTGATCAGTTAAAAGCACAGTATGATGCAGTTCATGAACTGATGCAAAATGGTAAAGTTAAATCAGCTTATACAGTTAAAGAAGGCGGTTTGATTGAAGCAATCGCTAAGGCAGCCTTTGGTAATAGTATTGGTGTGTCTATTAATCCATCATTAAGTTTGAACGACTTAACTGCAAAAAATTATGGAAATATCGTTCTTGAAGTGGAAAGTGCAGCAGTCACCGAAAAGATGGACAATGTTCGTATCATTGCGACTACAAATGAATGTAATGCATTGATTTATGGTGATGAAAAAGTCAAACTGGATGATCTCTATGCAATTCATACAAAACCATTGGATGATGTCTATCCAGCAACAGCTAAAGCACCAAGCGACGAAGTACGCGTAAAAGATTGTTTCGAACGTACAAAGTTACATGCATCTAAAACTTATGATGAAGTCAAAGTTGTCATTCCAGCATTCCCTGGTACAAACTGTGAATATGATTCAAAACGTTCATTTGAAAAAGCTGGCGCTAAAGTTAAAGTTGTATTAATCCGCAATAAGACTGAAGATGATATCAAACAGTCAGTTGCTGAACTTGAAGCAGCTATTAAAGAAGCCCAAATTATGATGATTCCTGGTGGTTTCTCCGCTGGTGATGAACCTGAAGGTTCAGGTAAATTCATTGCGACTGTTTTACGAAACCCTAAAATCAAAGCTGCTATTGATGACTTGATGGATAATCGTGAAGGCTTGATGATTGGTATCTGTAATGGTTTCCAGGCGCTTGTGAAATTAGGTCTGTTGCCTGATGGTCATATCAGAGACATGTCTCAAGAAGATGCGACATTGACATTCAATACGATTGGACGTCACGTATCACAAATGGTTACGACAAGAATCAGTTCTGTTAAATCACCTTGGCTTGCTAATGTGAATGTTGGTGATGAACATGTTATTCCAGTCAGTCATGGTGAAGGACGCTTCGTTGCCCCTAAAGAAGTTCTTGATCGTTTAATTGATAATGGTCAGGTCTTTACTCAGTATGTTGATCCTAATGGTCAGGTCACAATGACATCACCATACAATCCAAATGGCTCTTATTATGGTATTGAAGGTATTGTTTCTGTTGATGGTCGTGTTTTAGGTAAGATGGGTCATAGTGAACGTCAAGGCGATAATCGCAATTTAAATATTTATGGCGAAATGGATCAGCTCTTATTTGAAGCAGGGGTCCAGTATTTTAAAGGAGAATAATGATGGATCAGCTTATTTTTGAAAGTAAAACTTTATCACCATTAGATGGTCGTTACAGTGGTATTAAGAATGCATTTGCTGACTATTTCAGTGAATATGCTTTAGTGAAATACCGTGTACGTGTTGAAATCAAATGGTTGTTATTTGTTCTTGATCATTGTGATACAGCTGCTATCAGAGCTTTTGATCAAAGTAAAAAAGCAGACATTATGGCAATCAGTGATGATTTTGATGATGATGCTTTTAAACGTATTAAAGAAATTGAAGGCGTGACTCGTCATGATGTTAAAGCTGTTGAATATTATATTGATGAATGCTTAAAGGCGATTGGTTGTGACGATCTTCAGAGTTTAGTTCATATTGGTTGTACTTCTGAAGACATCAACAATACATCATATGCCAGTATGATCAAAGAAGGTCTTGACAATGTCTGGCTTAAGGAAGCAAAAGCTTTCACAAAAGTTATTGATGATCTTGCAGTCAAATATAAAGATGTACCAATGCTTGCCCATACTCATGGACAGCCGGCAACACCAACGACAATTGGTAAGGAATTTAAAGTTTATGCTTATCGCTTGTTATCAAGCATCGAAAATATTGAAAGCATCAAAATTAAGGCAAAATTTAATGGTGCCACAGGCAACTATGCGGCTATCACAACAGCTTTCCCTAATCAGGATTGGGAAGCTTTAAGCAAAGCTTTTGTTGAAGAGTCATTAGGTCTTACTTTTAATCCATTGACAACTCAGATTGAATCACATGACTACACTTGTCATATTCTTGATGGTGTCAGACATTTCAACAATGTCGTTATGGATCTTGATGTTGACATGTGGCTTTATATTTCAATGGAATATTTCAAGCAGATTCCGGTTAAGGGTGAAGTTGGTTCATCTACTATGCCTCATAAAGTTAATCCAATTCGTTTTGAAAATTCGGAAGCTAACGCTGATTTCTCAAATCAGATTTGTGTGTCACTTTCAAATAAACTGCCTAAATCAAGAATGCAGCGTGATTTATCTGACTCATCATCACAGCGTAACTTAGGTCTTGCTTTTGGTTATTCTTTACAAGCCATTCGTGAAACAACCGCTGGTTTAGCTAAATGTGTCATCAATGCTGACAAACTCGCAAGTGATTTGAATGAAAAATGGGAAGTTCTCGCTGAACCAATTCAAACAATCTTACGTAAATATGCGATTGCTGATGCTTATGATCAGTTAAAGGCATTGACACGTGGTAAGAATATTTCTAAAGAAGATATTCAGGCATTTGCAAATAGTCTGGAAGTTTTATCTGATGAGGACCGTCAGACTTTGATCAATATGACACCTGCAAGCTATATTGGATATGCAGTGAAACTTGCCGAAAAGAAGTTATAAACGATATTAGGGGATACAAAACAATTATTCTCAAACAATCAAACACAAAGACGATCATGTGAAGGCATGGTCGTTTTTTTGGTTAGTCTTTCTATGAAGTGATTTCTTTTTTTAATGTAAAGTATATATGAACATTTTGTAACGCTTTTTGAGTATATTTTGTCAAATCATGAAGAATATGTGATACAATATATACGTTAAAGGAGGAAAAGATATGGCTAATCGTATTATCTTAAACACAATCTCATATCATGGAAAAGGTGCTATCCAGGAAATCGTTGGTATCGCTCAGGATGCTGGCTTTAAAAAAGTTCTTGTAGTTACTGACCCATCATTAGTTAAATTTGGTGTTGCTGGCAAAGTAACAGCTTTATTAGATGAAGCTGGTATTGCTTATGCTGTTTACAGTGATGTTAAAGCTAACCCAACTATTGAAAATGTACAGAATGGTGTTGCTGCATTCAAAGCTGCTGAAGCTGATTCAATCATCACAATCGGTGGTGGTTCTTCAATGGATACTGCAAAAGCAATCGGTATTATCATTACTAACCCTGAATTTGCTGATGTACGTTCATTAGAAGGTGTTGCACCTACTAAAAATCATGCTGTTCCTACAATCGCTGTTGCTACAACTGCTGGTACAGCTGCAGAAGTTACAATCAACTACGTTATTACAGATGTTGAAAAAGAAAGAAAATTCGTTTGTGTAGACCCTCATGATATTCCACAGTGGGCAATCGTTGACCCAGAAATGATGTACACATTACCAAAAGGCACAACAGCTGCAACTGGTATGGATGCATTAACTCATGCAATCGAAGGTTATACAACTAAAGGCGCTTGGGAAATGACTGATATGTTCCACTTGGAAGCTATCAAGTTAATCTCTCAAAACTTACGTGGCGCTGTAGAAAATACACCTGAAGGCAGAGAAGGTATGGCTTTAGCTCAGTATATCGCTGGTATGGGCTTCTCAAATGTTGGTTTAGGTATCGCTCATTCAATCGCTCATACATTAGGTGCTCATTATGACACTCCTCATGGTGTTGCTTGTGCAATGATGCTCCCATTAGTAATGGAATTCAACCAGGATTATACAGGTGAAAAATTCCGTGAAATCGCTCGTGCAATGGGTGTTAAAGGCGTTGATGAAATGACTCAGGAAGAATACCGCAAAGCTGCTATTGATGCTGTTAAACAGTTATCAGAAGATGTTGGTATCCCTAAATATGTTGAAGGCTTAACTGAAGCTGATCTTGATGTTTTAGCTGCTGATGCTGCTGCTGATGCATGTGCACCTGGTAACCCACGTGAAGCATCAATCGAAGACTTCAAAGCTCTTTATAGAAAAATCATGAAATAATGATTATTGAACCTCGGGCAACCGAGGTTTTTTAGTGGGACAGTCTTAATATGCTATTGTGTCAAAGGTAAAAAATAGAGTATAATATTTATGTATGAATTTTGATACAAAGGAGATTTACATTGGATTCCTCGCAAATATTAATCATTTTTTCATTTATTTTTTTAATTATATTATCAGCTGTTTATTCTGGATCTGAAACCGCATTTATGTCCGTTTCAAAGATTCGTATTCGTACGATTGCTGAAAATGATAAGCATCCAGAACAGAAAAAGGCCCTTGCAGTTGATCAATTGTTGGAAGATTCGGATCGTTTGTTGAGTACGATTCTTGTTGGGAACAATCTTGTCAACATTGCCGCCTCATCTTTGACGACAGCTTTTGTTTTATCAATCTTTGGCGATCAGGGGATTGGTGTTGCTATAGCCACAGGTTTCGTTACTTTAGTTATCTTGATTTTTGGCGAAATCACACCAAAAACACTTTCTAGCAACAGAGCTGAAGACATGTGTTTTGCTTTATGTGGATTTATACGTTTTAATTATTATTTATTCACCCCGGTCGTTATTCTCCTGACAGCTTTGAGTCACTTACTCATCAGATTTTTAGGTGCTGATGTTGACGATGGACCAACACTTTCTGAAGAAGATTTGAAAACGATCGTTGATGTTTCGCACGAAGAAGGTGTCCTTGAAGACGAAGAAAAAGAGATGCTGCATAATGTTTTCAATTTCAATGATACAGCTATTGAAGAAATCATGACGCCTCGTATTCACGTAGAGTGGGTCGATGATGATATCACATACAAAGAATTGATGGAAGTTCTCAGACATTCGCAGTTTTCCCGTATTCCTGTTCATGATACTGAACAGGACGAATTTGTGGGTGTCTTGAATATTAAAGATTTATTGATCACGAAAATCGATAAAGAACATTTTGATATTAAAGAGATCATGCGTGAGCCATTCTTTGTTTATGAATTCCAACACCTGCAGGATGTCTTTGAAGCGATGCGTTCGTCACATATGTCGATTGCCATTGTTCTTGATGAATATGGTGTTATGAGTGGTCTTGTCACTCTTGAAGATATCGTTGAAGAGATTTTCGGTGATATCGATGATGAATTTGACCAGGATGACCATGCCATCCTGCAAATTACAGAACGTGAATGGATTCTTGATGGTTCTCTTGATATTGATGAAGTCAATGACATCTGTGATACGGAATTCGAAACTGATGACTTTGAATCCATTGGTGGTTTGGTTTTAGGTGCTTTGAAAGGTAATCCTAAATTATATGACAAAGTGACTATTGACGACACTATTTTGACAATTGAACGAATTGATAAGAATCGTATTTCACGATTGAAACTCGTTAAAATGCGACAAAAGGAGTAGAAAGATTTCATGAAAGACAAAATTGGAAAATATGCCTCGATTGCAGCTAATTATGTATCTGACTATCGAACATATGTGCCTGCTTTTTCGGGAGCCGCTTTATCATTCTTTTTACTCGTATTAATTGTACCAGCAACTACGATCATTGCTTTAACAGCATCGATTTTCAATGTTGATCTAAGTATTCTCACAACTGTACTTCAGGAATACTTAGGTGAGTTTGCTTCGATTGTAACAAGCGTTCTTGAAAATGCCTCGTTTTCATTCAGTTCGGTTGTCATCTTAGCCATCTCAATTTATGCGATTTCTCGTGCAGTTGGGATGATTTATCAAATTTCTAAGAGAATGTTCCCAACTGATAAGTACAACAATGAAAATATCATCTTCTATTATGTCTATGTTATTTCGGTTACAGTTGTTCTCTTAGCGATGTTTTCAACGATGATCGTTGTTATTGGTTTAGGTCCAATTGCCCGTGTTTTCAACATTTTCTATGGCTATATTGTATTTAGAGTTGTCTTGTTTGCGATTATTGCGTTCTTCTTTTTCTTCGTTCTTTATAAGATTATTCCAAGAACAACTATTTATGCAGAAGACATTGCGCGTGGTGCGTTGTTTACGACAATTGGTTTAGGTGGATTCTATATCTTTGTCATGATTTATTTCCATTTTGCGAATTTCTCTAACGTTTATGGGCCACTTGCATCTTTGATCCTTATTTTATTCGTCTTTAACTGGGGTTCAGAAATCTTCTATATTGGTATGTATGTCATTCATCTACGTGTGTTAATGCGTAGTGAAAAACGAACACAGGTAGTGACGATTAGAGATATCACTGCCAGAGGTGTTGGTATAACTCGTGTCTTTGGTAAAAGATGTATGGTACCAAATGCCTTCCCAGGTGAAGAAGTTGAAATTCATGTGGATAAAGATAGAGGCCGTGTATTAAAAGCTCATGTCACACGTGTATTGACACGTTCTGAAAAGCGTACTCATGCTGAATGCGGTCAGGCAGAAAAGTGTAATGGCTGTTCATTACAGTTTATGAAGTATTATGATCAGATTGAATTCAAACAGCGTTTAGTTAAAGAATCTATCGCAAAAAATACAAATTTCCGATATGACGATGACGTAGTTATGCCAGTCATGCCTGCTAATGATATCTTAGGTTATCAGCAGTATGCTGCATTTCCAATTTTTGGCTATTTTGACAAAGTCTATATCGGAATTCCAGACAAAAAAGGCGATAACCACATCTACAAGAGTAACTGTCCATTACAGGACCGTATGATCAATCGTGTCATGACGCAAATCGAATTCATATTCAACTATTATGATTGTCATGCTTATGATCGTAAAACGAAAAATGGCCTTCGCTATTTAATTGTCAAAAAGATTGAAGAAGATATTCATGTCATCATTGTGACAGGCGCAGATGGGGTTCCAGAAAAAGCTCTTAAGGAAATTGGTGATATTGATGAAATCGATGGCTTATTTATCAGTATCAATACCGCTCGTAATCCATTGAACTATGAGGACAAGATTCAGAAGATCTATGGTGAAGATTATCTACGTTATCACTACCAGGGCGATGAATATATTCTTTCTGCAGGTAGTTATGTCTTCATTTCTCCAGAGATGGAAGATAATACGATTCAGCTTCTCAAAGATATGCTTAATCCTGAAGACCGTGTACTGTCAGCTTATTGTAAGTCAGGTATTCTTGAAATGCAGTTGCTGAATGAAAAAATTGTCGCTATCGATGATTTGAAATGTAACATTGAAGATGCGGCCAATAATGCGAAACGCCTTGGTAAAGATAATATTCAGTTCATTTGTAAAAATGTTGAAGGTGAAATCGTTAATCAGCTGCAACATGGCAATTTCGATTCCATTATTCTTCATTTACGTGACCGTATTATCACGATGGGTACTTTACAGGCATTATTCCAGAGTGAAAGCATAAAGAATATTTATTTCATCAGTGATGACCCAAGTATCTTTATGCAGTCAATGAAATCAGCCGATTTCTCTTTGAAACGTCTCGATGCGTTTATTCTTGAAATCGTTTGGTGTGTTGATAAAGAACCATATACATCACGTGTTGAAACATTATTCCATTTCTATAAAGCATAAAAATTTAGATGTAAAGACAAAAGTGATTTCATGCGCTTTTGTCTTTTTCTTCGCCATTAAGAGTGTTATAATAACGAAGACTTTTTAAGGAGGATTGTAGAATGAGATTTGAAACAATGACGATTAAACGTGTAGGTATTAATGGTGAAGGTATTGGCTATGTTCACAATAAAATTTGTTTTGTGAAAAATGCTTTACCTCTTGAAGAAGTAGACGTCAAAATCGTCAAAGAAGAACGCCGTTTTATGATTGGCGAAGTTAAAACAATTAAGAAGAAATCATCAATGAGACAAAAATCTCCATGCCGTCAGTTTCCGGCTTGTGGTGGTTGCGCTTTATTGCATATGAATTATGCAGATCAGTTAAATTTTAAATTGGACATTTTAAAAGAAACCTTGGAAAAATATGCGCCATATGATTTAAGTGAAGTTCACTTCTATCCAGTGCAGGGGATGGAGTCTAACCGCCATTATCGTCAACAGATTGCCTTACCAGTTACTTATGATAAAGGCAAATTGAGAGTAGGCATTTATCAACGTGAGAGTAAGATTCTGACATACATGGATCATTGTGTCATGCAGGACCGCGTGATCAACGATGCAATTGTGAAGATTGAAGAAATCCTCAACAAGTATCATTGTCATGATTACAACGATAAGTTTAAAAAAGGTATTCGATTCCTGATTATCCGCAAAGTCAGTGATGAATTACAAGTCATCTTTGTCACGGGTACTGATGGTATTGATAAGAAAGCAACACATGAAATGACTAAGATCGATGCCGTTAAAGGTTTATTCTATACAGTCAATACGACCAGACATCAAGATTTTGCCTTACAGGGTTATAAACGCATTTATGGCACGCCTTATTTAAGCTATGACTATAATGGTCATACTTATACTTTCTCCGTTAAAACCGATTTAATTGAGAATACGGATGCTTTTGATGCTGAAGTTAAACTTTTACGAGAACGTATTGCGAAAGAAGATAAAGTTTTATCAATCAATTGTGGTAATGCGATTGTGGAATGTGAACTTGATCAAGAAATAGTCGCTATTGATGAATCTAAAGAAAACACTGATTCAGCCGAAAAGAATATTGAAAAGAATGGCTTTGAACATATTCGTGTTATTCATGGTAAAGTGAAAGACATTGCCGCTTCGCAAATGCGTCATCACAAATATGACACCGTCATTATTCGTCTTAAACGCGATCAGATTAATGGTGATCTCGTAGAGTCACTTTACAAAGGACATGTACAAAAAGTCATACTCATCAGTGATAATGTCAGTTCACTCGCAAAAAGCTTAAAAGATGATAATGATTATTTCGTCAAATACTTTAACTTTGTATCTGCTGATGCAATTGACCATGCACCACATTCTGCACGTGCCAATTATATTCTGACATTAGAAAGAAAGTAGGGGGATTATGCCAGACATTATTCTTGGTGTCATTCTTGCATTGCTGTTAGTAGCAGTTGTTTTAATGGCTATGATTTATTATCGTTTATCCCATGATGATGCCTCAATGCGTTTTGAACGAATTGAGAAAGGCATCGAAAACAACATGCACGATATCATTGAGACCAAGGCAATCAATGATCAAATGAATCGTTCGTTTGATTATCTTTTGAATGAAACAAGCAGGACGAAGGAATATTTAAGTGTTTCCGATGCTAAGCTTAACACGTTGACACATCAAATCACTGATATGAATGCCATTATGACCAACACGAAAAAACGCGGTAATTTTGGCGAATATCAGTTAGAGCACTTATTGTCACTTTATTGTGGTGATGCAAAGTCGATTTATGAAATGCAGTACCATTTAAGTAACAGTCGTATACCTGATGCAATCATGCATTTACCAGATACTGACAGAGTCCTTTGTATTGATTCGAAATTTCCGACGGTCAATTATTTACGTATTGTTGATGATCCAAGTGATGTGAATGCTATTCGTGATTTTCGTAAAGATGTCAAAAAGCATATCAAAGATATTGCATCTAAATATATTACGGAAGAGACTGCAGAAGAAGCTATTATGTTTGTGCCAAGTGAAGCGATTTATCTTTACCTGTGTCAGGAACAGGGAGATCTCATTGAACAGGCACATCGTCAGCATGTATTGATCACTTCGCCATCGACTTTGATGGGTGTAGTTTTTACACTGATCAACATCACTAAAGATTTTAAACGTTCACAAAATCTTGAACATATGGAAAAAGCCATCATTGCGATGAAAGATGATTGTGAACGTCTCGTCAATCGCTTGACAAGTACGCTGCAGACGTATGAGACGCTTAATAAAAAATTAGGAGATCTATCGACGTCGATTTATAAAGTTTCTAATACTGTTGAACGTCTTTATGATGGTCAGGACAATATTGAATAGAGAAAGAAAACGCCCATAACGGGCGTTCTTTTTTGGATATGGAAATATAAAAATGAATTGCGATTTAAAATTAGTATAAACGTCTGACACAATACCATTCACGCTGATAGTATGACAAGTCAGCGACTTGAACAACTGTTCCAGTGTAAGGGGCATGTACCATTTTATTACCACCGATATAAATACCTGTATGGTGGACACCTGAGTAGGCGCCGTTACTAGAGAAAAGAATTACGTCTCCTGGCTGAATGTTTTTCTTGGAAACTGCTTTGCCTTTATAAACCAGTGTCTTTGTGGTATTTGAACCAATATTGTAACCACACTGATAATGGGCCCAGTTAACTAAACCTGAACAGTCGAAATAGCGGCTGTGTGAATTTCTGATTTGGCTCATGGCATGACATGCACCCCAGACATACCAACAACCTTGTTTTGATAATGCCTTATTGGCGATGGCAACACCTGCATCATAAGAAGATGCATAAGACTTCCTGCTTGATGTACTGCCTGAAGATGAAGAAGATTTCTTATTCCTCTTTTTGGCCGCTTTAGCTGCAGCTCTTCTTGCTGCTTCTCTCTTTTTACGATCTTCTTCGGCTTTCTTAATACCAAGAAGTCTGGATTTATCAGCAGTTTTCTTGACAACCGCAAGGTTCTTTTCAATTGTCTTAATGCTTTCTTTTTTTGCTTTTAAAGAGTCTTTTTCTTCGCTTAATTCTTTATATTGCTTTTCGAGTTTTGCTTTATAAGAGGATTCTAAAGACTTTTTAGCTGCTTTTTCTTTTTCAAGTGATGCCTTATCGTCTTCGAGTTCAGATTCTAAGTTTTCCAATTCTTTCTTTTCAGCTTTGATCTCTTTGACAAGTTCCTTTTCGTAGTCAGTGATATCAGAGACAGCGTTTACTCTGGAGAAAAAGTCAGAGACAGAACTTGCATCGAGTAAATACGAAGAAAACATACTAGAATTTAGATGACTTTGCATGGCGTAGATACGATCTTTTAGAAGATTTTCTTTTGTTTCGATTTCTTTCTTCTTGCGTTCGATCTGGCCCTCAACATAGGCAATGCGTTCCTTGGTTTCAGCAATCTGAGTGTTGATCTCAACGATTTGATTGGTGATTTCATTGATTGCTGACTGAGTACTCTGAATTTTGTTTTCAGTTTCATTGATTCTTGACTGAATACCTTTGCTTGATTTTTTCAGAGATTTACTTTTCTTTGTCAAGTAAGCATCAAATTCTTTACATACTTTTAATGTTTTCTTGTTAAGAGTTACAGAAGAACAGAGTTTGTAATATTTACTCTCTTTCCCTTCGAAGTTAGTGGCACTGACGGTAATTGTTTGATTCGCAAGGGGAACCATTAACATCAATGTCATGATAACGACGACGATTCTTCTTTTAAGCAAAACGTCACCTCCTTGTATAAGCGTTTTCATTATAGCATATGGATAGTACTTTTGTAAATAAAGATGGTGTTTATAAATCTAAAAAACCGGTATTTTTCACTACATTTTCGTATCGCAACTTTTCGTTTTGTTTAAGTGCTTGTCCTTCAAGAGAGTGAGCAATGACATCTGCATCTTTGATCAGTTCACAGTAGTTATCATCAATGTCATTTTTGTTGGAATGCTTTCTAATGGCTTCAGTGATGATAGCCATTTCTTCACTGGTAAACAGTTGAGTTTCCTTTAACAGCTGTCCAGCCATATATGATGAACGAGATGCATGCGCAAAATGATTACAGTCAATCGCAATGCTCATATCATGAAGTAAACCAATGATTGCAGCTAGCTCTTCATCAAGATGACGATAACGCGCCAAAATTATACAGATGGTTGAAACCTGGATCAGATGGCTGTAGGCGTTTCTTTTGTAGAAACCATGACTTTTGCTTTCTAATAGTGTGAATAATTCATCTTTCACAACTTCATAACGATTCATCGTCTTAATCCTTTCGGTAATAGATTTTTAATTTCATGACTTTCTTTGAAAAAGGAGAGAGGCTGGTCATCAACAAAAATGACGCCATAGCCTTTACCGCCTCTTGATGGCAGTGTTTCTCCATGTAAATAACGTTTGATGTCTTCATCGTCTTCATCAAAATCATAGCTCAGTTTGACATCGTCTTTTGATAATGTGAGCGCCAGAGAGTGAGAAGGGATGAAGCGATTTTTGCGTACTTCTCCAAGATAGAGGCCATTACGCAATATACGTATTTTTGGAAGTTCTGGGAACTGTGGACAAATGGCATAGATATGACCATTATGATCCACTAAATGTTTTGGTACATTGATGTTAAGGTGTTGATGATAGAAATCTTCGACAACAGCTCTTGTTTTTTTGGTGATAGACGGTGTCTGGTATTTTATACGTTTTGTCTGACCTTGTTCATCTTTGATGAGTTTAGCCATAAAATGACCTTCACCCTGATAAAGATGAGGATAGCAGCGGACTGCTTCTTCCATTTTGATACCAGGCATTAGACCATGGCTTTTTTCTAAAGGAACAAGATGGCACTGATGATGTGACAGCGCATAGCGAATTGTTTCTTCGTTTTCTTCTGGGGCATAGGTACATGTCGAATACATAAGAGTACCTCCTGGTTTAAGAAGTGTCATGGCAATATCGATAAGTTGACGCTGGACCAAAGCACATTCTTTGACTTTATCTTCTGACCATGTTGCTTCTGCCTGTTCAGTCGTTCTTAACATGCCTTCACCACTACATGGGGCATCAAGGATGACTTTATCAAAGAAACTATCTAATAATCCGATGAACGATTTAGGATTTGCAGATGTTACAATTGTATTCTTCAAACCAAAACGTTCACAATTTTCACTGAGTATTTTCGCTCGGGCATTTGAAATGTCATTAGCGAGCATGAAACCTTGATTATTCAATTGACTTGCTACAGCACATGTCTTTCCTCCAGGAGCTGCACAAAGATCGATCACATAATCATCAGGTTCAACGTCAAGATAATGAGCAACAAGCATGGCACTGGGCTCCTGAATATAATAGGCACCACTTACAAATAATGGTGAGCGTCCTGGATGATACTCTTCACTATAATAATAGCTGTCTTGAACAATTGGATGAGGCGTAATTGTATCCTGATGTTTGTCAAGAAATGACGGATTACGGGCAGGATTGAGATAAAATGATTTATAAGGTGGCTGCTTTAAAGAAGCAATAAAATTATCATAACTTTCGTTTAGAAGTTGTTTCATACGCTTATAGAATTCATCCATATCATCACCATCCTCTTGAAAACAAAAAAACTCACGATGATTCGTGAGTCATAGGCAATGGTGCCCTCGGCCGGACTCGAACCGGCACGGTTTTAAGGCCGGCAGATTTTGAGTCTGCTATGTCTACCAATTTCATCACAAGGGCATTTTCGATTGCTCATTCATTATAGTATGATTTTCAGTGTTTTGCAACATTAAAAATTTCTATTTTCACACATGTCTTTAATAACACTACCGATTGAATTAAAAAAACATTGAATAGAACGCTTAATTTTGTCATAATTGCCTTGAAGTGTTGATAGATTTGTTATAGAATGTTTCAAGGTAAAAAAATGAAATTAGGATGGTAAAATACGAATGAAAAAGATTGTGAACATACTATTTTCTAAACGAATTTTAGCCGTTGTACAAATTATCTTAGGTATTGTGGCTATTATGATCCTGGCTCAGTCAGAATTAGTGCCTGTCAAGTATCTTATTGGTGCAGGTCTCATTTTACTTCTATTGGATGTCATTTTTTACATCACACAGATTCAGGGATCACTCGTTATTAGAGGAAAACGTATAACCTTTAAAAGACCAGTCAATATTATTTCAAAAGTATTGCAGGTTGGTTTGTGTCTTGCTTTGATCTATGGTTGTATTTCAGTCGATGAAGGTACATCTGTCATCGAAGAAATTGCCAGTGAACTTGAAGATAATACGATTGAATATAGCGTTGTTGTTTTAGCATCAAGCAAAGTCAAAAAGGCTGTTGATTTAGAAGGTAAGAGTATTGGTTATTATTCACCAAAGGATGCCGTTGAAAAACAGCGTTACAACCAGATTGTCACAAAAGTTAACGATGAACTGAAGGAAGAATTAGCACCTACAGTTTATGATACGGTTGAAGAAGCAACAAATGCTTTATACGATAAAAAAGTCAAAAGTATTGTCATTCAGGAAGCAATGCGTGATGACTATTGTGAAGTCAAAGAAAACTTTGATGATGAAACACGCATTATTAAAAGCAGTGAAATTTTAATTCCAACTGCCAGAGCCAATAAGGCTAAAGTTACTAAAGAACCATTTATCGTCTTCGTCTCTGGTGAAGATGCTTATGGTAAAAAGATTTCAGCTACATCACGTTCCGACGTTAATATGCTTGCCGTTATTAATCCAGTCACTAAACAGGTCTTACTGATCAGTATTCCTCGTGACTATTATGTACCAATCAATGGTATGTATAATAACGACAAATTAACTCACAGCGGTTTACGTGGTATTGATTGTACAGTCAAAACTGTCCAAGACTTCATGGATATTAAGATTAACTACTATGCAAAAGTTAACTATACTTCATTCATGAAAATCATTGATGCTCTTGGTGGTATTACAATTGATAACCCATATGGTGAATTTACTTCACGTGTTGGTTTCTTTACTTTCAAAGAAGGTAAGAATAAGTTGACTGCTAAACAGGCACTCGCATTTGTTCGTGAACGTCATTCTTTCTCTGATGGTGACTTTGCAAGAAACTATAACCAGCAGTTAATGATCAAAGCAGTTTTGAAAAAGGTCACAAGTCCATCTTCTATTTTGAAGCTTGGTAAGATTTTCAATACTGTAAGAAAAACTGTCAGCACCAATATGTCAGCTAAAGAAATCAAGAGTCTGATCAATATGGAAGTAGATGATATGGCAAGCTGGGATGTACAGACTTATAGTCTTAAAGGTTATCCAACTCGTGCTAATTCATTTGCGATGGTAACTGCACCTACATCTGCAGGTCTTTCAGTTGTCATGCCTGATGATACTTCAATTCCAAAAGCACAGAAGTATATCAAGAAAGTGATGAAAGGCAAGATCATTAAGATCAAACATGCTAAGAAACAGATTGAAGTCTATCCAAATGCCAACGATAAATATATGAAGTATGGCGATAAGAAGACTGATGTTAAAACTGAAAAGAAATAACTTTTAAGAGACGGCGTTATGCCGTCTTTTTCTTTTGACTATCAATATTGTTGGCATTTGGGATGAAAAGGTCCATAATAAAAATAATGAATATAATTGAAATCAATAGAGATAAATATATGTCACAACTTAGAAAACTGACACTGATTAATTTGATGGCCAGTACTCCTTTTCAAACTGTTTTGCAGGCTGCTGCGAAATGGGCAGGTTATTATGATTTTCAATTCAATAATTTGAATTATAGAAATCATATTTTAAGGTCTAATGATGAACCAGAGATGTTTTCGTTATACCGTTCAATACATGAGATGAAGTTTTATACTTCTCTTTATAGTGTTGATCAAAAGTTGATTATGGTCATCGATCCAATGACTGGTTCGTGTTATATTGATGCTCTCTTTTTTTACGATCATATAGATGATTATCAAGAAATCACGTACTATTTGCAGTTCTAGCGAAGATGGGGTTAGCTTATGAAAAGTCAAAAGAATCCAAAACGTTTTTTTACCTATGGATATGTCAATGAGTTACTAAACAAACACGCAGAAAAGATATCAACTGATGATGAATCAAAGGGAAAGCTTATATCAGGGATGTCACTAGATTGTGCAAGACGTTATTATCCTGTTCAAACAATCAAGCAGCTTATTGATACTCTAGCTGGCAATCATCACTCTTTCTTGCAATTACATCTCTCAGATGATCAGAATGTAGGTGTTGAATGTGCTCTTTTAGGACAGACAGTTAAGACATCAGAGTTATTATCTGATGGCAGTTATAGAAATCCACATACAATGAAACAGTTTCTAAGTGCTGCCCAGATCAAGGATATCATTCAGTATGCAAGAGAAAGAAACGTCGACATTATTCCTGAAATTGATGCTCCTGCACATATGGAAGGATTCTTTACTTTAGCAGAGGCTGTTTATGGCAGTGATTATGTCAATACCCTTGCTTATTCCCGTCGGGATTATCCTGGTGAGTTAAATATTTCATCACCAAAAGCTATTCATTTTGTAGAACAACTTTATGATGAATATGCATCACTATTTAATACTAACCGTTATTTTAATACAGGCCGCTATTTTCATATTGGTTGTGACGAGCATTTTTCCGGGTCAGCAGCTGATAAAATCTCTTATATCATGAGAATATCATCTTATATGAAAGATAAAGGTTTTAGAGTCCGAATGTGGAATGACCTGTTGACCAAGTCTGATATTTATAAGCTTGATAAGAGTATTCAGGTAACATATTGGAGTTGGGATGGTGATGCCCAGGATGAAAATGTCAGGGCAGCGAGACAGGAAGAACGTGCCACAGTAGCAGATCTTCAGGCGGAAGGTTTAGATATACTCATTTATAATTCTTATTATCTCTACTATGTGCCTTCCCATAGAAATTTCAATCAACATGACATGGACTATACTGTTAATGACTTAAGAGAGAACTGGACAGTGAGGAACTGGTATAAAAACAGTGGTTTGTCACTTGAAAGCTTAGAGCATATCATTGGCAGTGCTGTCTCTTTGTGGAGTGAGGATTCAGGAGGGCTTCCTACCGACAAAATCATTGCCCAGTTCATTAGACACTATCGTGCTATGGAATGGGTCAACAATCGAGAAGAGATTGAATGACTATAAAGAAATTGTTATAATTCTTAATAGAAGTAAACTTAAATATGTCATTAATTTAATCAAAACAAGAAAGGAGTTCTAATGATGAAAAGACTTGTTTTATTCACTTTATCTTTGCTTTGCTGTCTCACAATGCTTTGTGGCTGTGGCGGTGAATCAATTACTTCTTATAACTTTAAAGGATATGCCGGTGAGAAGATTAGTATTGGTGAAGTAAGTGGCTCTGGTTATAAGGTAGGTCATAAAGGTCAGACTGTTGTATTATTGATGAAAGATAAGGCAACTATAATGGAAGGCTATTTAGATGGTGATTCTTTATGGACTGCTGCAACTAAAACTATTGAATCTAAAAAGGTTGAAGTGATTGCTCATGAAGATGAAAAACTTATCTATAAAGATGGTGATAAGTATACTGCAGTTTTCATGGTTCCAGGTGCTCTTTCATATGTCATTCTTGAGGGTAGAGTAACTGGTGATGTCACTGATGATGATATCAAGACGGCGTTAGATAATCTTCGCGTAGATATCGATTTGACAGAATAGTTTTAAATTTATATACAATCAGGTTTCGGTGAAAAACCGAAGCCTTTTTTATTTTGTACTTATGAAGAAAGAATCATGTCTCATAAGTATAATGTGGCATCAAGGCGTCTAAATGTGCTATTATGTGAAGGTGATATATATCTATTTGAAATAGACAGTAGTCACTCTGCACTTCAATCGATGTCCGTATTGAGGAGAAATGCTTTTATTTGTCATTATTGATTACACAGGCTGTTGAGCAAACACTGTGTGATAGATCCGAGTCATTAAAACCAGAATGTTTTGAAGATCTGGTCAAGCAGTTAAAGTTTATTGAGACAGTCATAAGAAAGGAAAAATAAGATGAATCAATATGTAGAATTAGGAGCTGATAGTTATACAATTTATATCGAAAATGGTTTATTGCATCATGTCGATAAAATTATTGCGCAGGTATATAAAGCAGGAAAAATTGCCATTATTAGTGATGATAATGTTTTTCCACTTTATGGATCGCTGATTATGGATAAATTATCACCTTTTTATGAAGTGACCGCAATTGTGATTCCCCACGGAGAACAATCAAAACGTTTTGATATATTACCGGAGATTTATTCTCAATTAATTGACGCTCATCTAACCCGTACAGATTTAATTATTGCTTTGGGTGGTGGTGTCATCGGTGATCTTGCAGGATTTGTTGCCAGCAGTTATTTACGTGGCATTAAGTTCATCCAGATTCCAACCAGTCTGCTTGCACAAGTTGATTCTAGTGTCGGCGGTAAAGTAGCTGTAGATCTGCCTCAGGGTAAAAACCTTGTTGGTGCTTTTAAACATCCATTACAAGTCATTATTGACCCTGATACTTTAAAGACCTTGCCACATCGTTATCTGGTTGATGGTATGGGTGAAGTCATCAAATATGGTTGTATTAAGGACCGCAGTCTTTTTGAACAATTAATGACCTATAATGGCTATGATGAATTATTAAAAGATATGACATCAATTATTGACAATTGTGTTGATATTAAACGTGATGTTGTTGAAAGAGATTTATATGATTTTGGCGATCGCTTATGCTTGAACTTTGGACATACGATTGGTCATGCTGTCGAACAGTATTATCATTATGGCACCTATTCTCATGGGGAAGCTGTTGCCATTGGTATGGTTGCTATCACACGTCTATCAGAAGCAA
>JAGBPZ010000146.1 GCA_017633115.1 Erysipelotrichaceae bacterium
CGTTTGATTTCTTTATTTAGTACGTCAATAAAACCCATTATTTCACCAACTCTCTTTCATATCCAATTACACTCAATAAATAAATCGGTGCTGTTTCACTTCTTAAAATACGTTTTCCTAATGAACATGCCTTAAAGCCCATCGCTGTCATAGCAGTGATTTCATCCTCATCAAAGCCACCTTCTGGTCCAGTAACAATCGTGATGCTTGCTGGCTTTAGCTTTAAGGTATCATGCAAAACATGAGGTGCATCATTTTGTGATAATTCTTCATAAGCGACAATATTAGCTTCTGAACAATAAGCTGACAATTCTTTAATTGTGACAAGTTCAGTCAGCTCTGGCAGATAAGTACGTCCACACTGCTCAGCTGCTTCCTGTATGATACGCTGATAACGTGGGTACTTTTTACCAAAGCGTTTTTTGTCAGTACGAATGATTGAACGTCTTGATAAAAATGGAACAATGCGGGTAACACCTAGCTCAGTGGCTTTTTGTAAAACCAATTCAAAGCGGTCCCCTTTTGGCAGTCCATAAATCAAAGTGACTTCACAATCAAGTTCATGATTTTCATCTAAGTCTTTCTCACGAATCAGTACGCCCTGTTCAATATCAACGATTGTGCACAGAACAGCCTGATGACGACTGTCTACACAGATGACTTGATCTCCGTTTTCATTGCGCATGACTTTCTGCATATGCTTATGCATCGTTTCATCAGCATGAATAACTGGTTCGTGTAATGCATCCTGATCAATAAAATATCTTTGCATGATTGTGTTCACCTCACATAGTGTATTCTAACATAAAGAGTTATCCTTTGAAAGAAAAAAACAAGACTTACACCGTAGTGCAAGTCTTGGAAGGTTAATGAGCAGTTGTCATGATGAAGTCAGTTGTATAATCAACAGTAACTACATCGCCACTCTTAATTGTACCTTTAATAATTTCTTTTGCTAGTAAGGTTTCGATATGAGACTGGATATAACGTTTGATTGGACGGGCACCAAAAGCTGTGTTGAATGAATCTTCAGCAATCTTAGTTTTAGCGCCTTCAGTCAACGTAATCTTGATCTTACGATCAGAAAGTCGACGCTGTAATTCACCAATAAACTTATCAATGATCTTATAAACAACGCTCTGATCAAGAGAATTGAACATAATTGTTTCATCAATACGGTTCAGGAATTCTGGTTTAAATGTTGCCTGTAATTCATTTTCAACCATACGTCTTGTTTCTTCATTATTGCCACGAAGCAGATACTGAGAACCAATATTTGACGTCATGATAATAATGGTGTTCTTGAAGCTGACAACATTGCCTTTAGAGTCTGTCAAACGACCATCATCTAATAATTGAAGCAGAATATTGAAGACTTCTGGATGAGCCTTTTCAATTTCATCAAGTAAGACGATGCTGTATGGAGCACGACGAACAGCTTCTGTCAACTGACCGCCTTCTTCATATCCAACATATCCTGGAGGCGCACCTACAAGACGAGACACAGCGAATTTTTCCATATATTCACTCATATCAATACGAACGATATTCTTTTCGCTGTCAAACAACTGTTCAGCTAAGCTCTTCGCAACTTCTGTTTTACCTACACCTGTAGGACCTAAGAACAGGAATGAACCAATTGGACGATTTTCGTCATTGATACCGGCACGGCTACGTAAAATCGCATCTGTAACTTTACTGATGGCCTGATCCTGACCAATGACACGTTTCTTCAATGTTTCTTCCATAGACAGAAGTTTTTCTTTTTCTGATTCCATCAATTTATTAACTGGAATATTTGTCCATTTAGAAATAACCTCAGAAATAGTATCTGATGTAACACGTTCCTGAAGAATAGCTTCTTCATGATCTTTAGCTTCTAATTCATTGATTTCTCTAACGACTGCAGGTAGAGATTCATATTTAATACGAGAAGCCATTTCCAGATTATTATCAGCTTCTGCCTGAGTCATCTGGTTTTCAAGATGAACTTTACGCGTCTTTAATTCTTTAATACGATCAAGATGAGATTTTTCCTGTTGCCATTGATCGTTTAAACCTTTAATACGTTCGTCAAGGGAAGCAATCTTGGCTTTGATTTCTTCTAGACGAGCAATATTGTCTTCGTTAGACGTATCTTCTTTTTCAATTGAAATACGTTCCATTTCAAGACGGTTTTTATCACGTGTAATTTTATCAAGTTCTTCTGGTAATGAGTCGATTTCCATACGAATTGAAGCACAAGCTTCATCAATCAGGTCAATAGCCTTGTCAGGAAGGAAACGGTCAGTAATATAACGATTACTCATTGCGACGGCTGCAATGATAGCTTTGTCGGTAATCTGAACACCATGATGACGTTCAAATGCTTCTTTTAAGCCACGCAGAATCGCAATTGTATCATCTAAATCCGGTTCAGCTACCAGTACGTTTTGGAAACGACGCTGTAAAGCAGCATCCTTTTCAATATATTGACGGTATTCATCAAGTGTTGTCGCACCAATACAGTGCAGTTCACCACGTGCCAACATTGGTTTTAGCAGGTTGGCAGCATCCATTGCACCATCGGTTTTACCAGCACCAACTAGCTGATGGATTTCATCAATGAAGAGGATGATCTGTCCTTCAGATTTCTTGATTTCCGCAAGAACAGCTTTCAAACGTTCTTCGAATTCACCACGATACTTAGCACCAGCAACCAAAGCACCTAAATCAAGTTCAAATAATGTTTTACCCTGTAATGAAATAGGTACGTCGTTTTTGAAAATACGCCATGCAAGACCTTCAACAATAGCAGTCTTACCAACACCTGGTTCACCAATCAGGATTGGGTTGTTTTTAGTCTTACGTGAAAGAATCTGAATAACACGACGAATTTCTTCGTCACGACCAATAATTGGATCAAGTTTACCTTCACGTACATCCTTCAACAAATCACGACCATATTTTTCTAAAACATCATAATTGTTTTCTGGATTTGGGCTGTCAACAACATGACTGCCACGCATCTGTTTGATAATTTCTCTGACTTGTTTTTCATCTAATTTGAAATAGCGAATCATCTCTTTTATAAAAGATGACTGACTCTTAAACAATGCGAGAATAACATGTTCAATACTTAAGTAACTATCTTTAAACTCTCTCATCTGGGCGTCAGCATAAGACATCAGTTGATTTAAATCATAACTCAATCTCAACTGGTCCTGAGTGACATTCGCTACTTGTGGTTTCTGATTAATTGAGGCGTTCAGATAATCTCTTACATCATTGACATTAATGTTTGATTTAACCAATACACGATTAAAAATACCTGAATTTGATTCCAGGGCTGCATACAAAAAGTGTTCAACATCAATGATTTGCTGATTCAATGACATTGTCATTGATAAGGCCTGTTGGAATGCTTCCTGTACGGCCTGAGTCCATTTTTCCATATTCATAGTATCACCCCTTTAGCACTCTTTATCTCCTAGTGCTAAGCCTAGTATACCATCTTTTTTAGCAATGTCAATAGTTGAGTGCTAAAATCGCGATGAAATTTTCACAATGAAAAACGACTCGAATTTTGAGCCGTTAATCCATTACTAAGTGAGTTAAAATGTCTTTGACCATGGCGTCCCTAGTATTACATTCAAGGATCATTTCCGTACCATCATCATAATGAATGACAAGCTGTTTGCTTTCACCATCAACACTGACAATACCGCCAAGATAAAGACCGGTCTGTTTTGGCAGGAATGAGGCATAAACCGTATCTTTGGTAATGATCATGCCACTCTTAAAACTATGAAGGCGCGTAAAGTCGACATAAGCAATAATATCATCAGGTGTAAGTGTACTGCCATAATAATTAATAGCTGTCTGCTGTTTCTTCTCCACGACCTGATAACTGAACTGAACCCCTTGAACACCGTCTAATAAGCGTTCAATCTGTTTAGTATATGTTGCGCATATTTCACCTACGATATTGTGAACATTAATAATTTTAACAATATCAGTCTTATTGAACTGACTGTAAGCATAAAGCAGATTTTTAGCTGCATTACGTAAATCATCCTGATCGCCATCTTTAAGACGAGCTGCCTCGGCCATTAAATCAAATGCTTTTTCATATAGTTCGATTGCCGTATTATTATCCAGTTTCAGACATAAGTGGGCGCAATCGTTATAGCTTGAAGCCATCATCTTGATCATGTCATGAGTTCGATGAGATTGCATATAATCATCCATAAAGATAAGACCGGTCTGATAGACATGAAGCCCCTTCTTCAAAGCCTCTTCATCACCTAACTCTTTATAGGCACGCGCCAGATTAGTATAACTGATGGCCATATCATTGATTGACACCTGATTGTTTTTGACAATCAAGCGTTTATTTAACGCAATTGATGATTCATACATATCAATAGCCTGATAAAGATGATCAGTGCCACCTAAGTCAAAATAAGCATTTCCCAGTTTATTGAGAATCAAGGAGAACAAGGCATAATTCTGATCATTTGGCGCATTATCTAAAAGTGATTTGCGATAATCCAAACATTTGAGCAAGTCTTCAATACCTGCTTCCTCACCATTGGCTAAACGGGCGACGCCACGATAATAATAGCTGTCTCCCATATGACGCAAGTGGTCATCATCACGATTCTGCTTATAAAGACGCTTATTAATCTTAAGTGCTTCAGAATAAGACGCAATAGCATTATTGTAGTCCTTCAGGATGACAAAAGCATCACCTAAACTGTTGTAGGTCACCACAAATGAATGCTGGTTGGCTACAGTACGATTCTTTAGTGACACACGGGCAACAATACTATTAGAATAACAATCAATAGCCTGAGCTGTATAATCATCACGACCAAATTTCATATAGGCATTACCCATCGCATTGTAGACATTTGCGAGATTACGCTGTTGAGTCATTGGGTCTTCACTAGCACCCATATAATAATTAAGGGCCTGACCATAGAAATTAACGGCTTTAGAATAATAGTCAGGATGATCGAGTCGATAGTAGATATTGGCAATCTTGTAATAACCTGAAGCTAAATGGTTACGATTAGTAGAGGTTGGTTTTTCATTATAAATTTCCTTTTGATAATCTTCAGCTGCTTCATAAGCTTTAACAGCACTCAATAAATGCTGGTCATCACCAAAAATATAATTGATATTACCAATACGTTCATACATGATAGCAAGTTCAGCTGCCGATGCCAATGAAACGTTATCACCATATATTCTTTTTTTATAGTTAATACCCTTTGTATAATAAGTAATCGCCTTCTCTAAGGCTTCAGGTTGCCCAGTTTTATAATAAATATTGGCAATCCTGTCGCACATAGCAGAAAGGGTTGCATTTTCAGTATCGAGATCTTTATATATGTCAAAAGCCGCAATCAAACAATTGATAGCGTCCTCATCATTGCTTTTATTTTTCAATTTTAAATCGCCGATTTTTTCCAAACGTTCAGCTAGATAGCGTAAGTCATCATGACGTTCAGGCATACCCTTGGACATCATAGATTTCACTTCTTCCATCATCGCTTCGAGCTGATCGGCTTGAGCTTTATTCAACATTCTTGATTGTTCCTTTATTTTATCGTAAGTGTTATTTCAATGTAATACTGAGGTTCATTGTCCTCTAACGCTAACACAGTCTGACAAATTACGTGACAATCATAATCTTCAAAGCGTCGTGCAGCTTGTCTCATCATTCCTGCAAAACGCAATACTTCTGCTTCGTCCATGAAGGCATAAGGATAGCCTTTTAAGCTATTATTATCAACAAGACACCACATATCATGATCACCGATTGTGGCACTTTGACTCTTTAAGCCAAAAGTCAATGACAATGTATTATTTGTAAAATTATGAGTGTCGATGAATTCTGTCATCAAACGATATAAACAATCGACCATTTTCTGTTTATGGGTTGCGATGATCATA
>JAGBPZ010000147.1 GCA_017633115.1 Erysipelotrichaceae bacterium
CATAGGTATCACCAATAAACAGACACTCTTCAGGCAATAAACCATATTGATTGAGGATCATATTTGTAGAAAGTGGATCAGGTTTGACAGGGATACCATCTCTGCCACCAAAGACAACATCTATTGTATCACCATAAACATGACTTAAAATCTTGTGTGCCATTTCATCGGGTTTGTTGGTAATACAAATGGTTTGAATATTGAGCTGATTAAGCATCTTGATCACTTCAATCATTCCCTCATAAGCAATCGTATTGGCAAAACAGTGTTTACGATAATAGTCGCGAAAATAGTTGAGACATTCATCAAAATATTCCTGATGTTCTCCTACTGAGCGTCTGATTTGTGTTTTGACACCATTACCTACAATATGGTAATACTCATCAAGAGTATGTTCCATTAAACCACAATGTCTAAGAGCAGCGTTAGTGGCAATGGCAAGATCTTCAATACTGTTAATAAGGGTTCCATCAAGGTCGAAAAAACAAGCTTTTAGCATAAATTTTGCCTCCGGTGTTCATTATAGCATATTGCCAAATCAAATAAAGATGATATAATAAGTTCATCTAAAGAGGTGAACGCTAATGTATGGTTTAGATGAACATGAAATGATGGATGGATTTACATCATTTGGTTTTCTCGCAGGTGCAATTTTCTTCGTGGTAGCCATTATCACAGGCAAATATATGTATCTGATTCCTGGTTTATTAGTCATTTTTGCATTTAGATTGCTTGGTTATTTCCTGGACCGAAAGATCGAACGCCAGAAAAGACGTCAGGGTAAGCAAGGCAAACGCAGATAATGCGTTTTCTTTTTTTATCATTTTATTGTCATATATGACATATAACATATGATATATCAATCAAATCTGGAGGTACCACATGCTTTCTATAGCGATAATTGATGATGATTTAGATCATGCACAAACATTAGCTTATGAACTCGAACAATTTCTAAGTGATATGCCCTTTACCAACAACATTATCACCTCAACAACAATCTCCTTTGATATTGAGCGGTATCTTGATGTGAATATTATTTTTCTTAACTACCACATTATTCCCAATTATGCCAGTCAGTTAGAAATCAAATATGGTAATCATGATTTAAGTCCAGTTTTCTATATCTATGACTATCATTATCGCAATCGCAAAGATGTCCATGTCAATCATTTAATGGCTTATTTATCTAAAGGACATTTTATTGATGATTTAAATCATTCATTTCCTTACAGTATAGAAGCAATTTATAAGAATCAGTATTTAACTTATCATCGCCATCACACATTAAAGTTTATTGCTTATGAAGATATTCTTTATGTAACTAAAGATAAGGATGCCTCTTTAATTACATCTTTAAGACACGTGCATAAAGCAAGTGACCACTTTGAATTGTTGGGATGTACCCTCCCTAATGATGATTTCTTCTTTTCAACCTCTAATAGAGTCGTCAATAGTCATCATGTGAAAGCTGTTGATGATCATAAAGTCTTCATGGATAACGGTGATGTTTTGACACTTGATCCCAAAGGAAAGAATCTTTATGATCTCATAATAAAAGAATCGTCAAATGACGATTCTTAGAAGATTTTTTCTTTTTTACGATGTCTAAAGAGTGATAACGCCTTAAGACCAAGAGCAATCGCGACTATGGCAATAAGACCATAGAGAACATAATCATGTTCTCTATTATAGATATTTATATCATACTCAATTGTTTCATAAGCATAAAGCGGCAGTGTAACGACAAGTTCCTGACCATCATAAACATCGACATCACCAATTTTATCGCCTTCCTTGATCGTATGATCAATCGTTTTAAGTCCTTTGTACTTATACGTATAAGATGCATCCTTAGTTTTACTATCAATCAGATAAGTCATCTTTTCTGGTACTGTGTACTGATAATACTGAGGAATCAGGTAATTATAGTTTAGTGTCAAAAGGTTAGTTCCTTTTTCCATGACTGTGACAAGCTTAGTATTTTCAATAATCATTTTAGAAAGCTTATCTGAAGCAATCAGACTAGTTCCCAGTTTTGTGGTTGGAGCCTTACCAACAGCCATGAACATACGATGACCATGACACATAAAAGAACTTACGAGACAACGACCTGCTTCATTGGTATAACCACTTTTAGCACCTTCAATCTGTTTAGCTTCTCTATGTGCATAATAACGTGTCTTTGTCAATGTTGAAACCCAGTAATGCTTCTTATTAGTTGAATGATACTCATCATCAGTAAAGATTTTTGCAAAACGTTTATCATTCATAGCTTCGCGCAAGATCAAAGTCAAATCTTCACATGTCGTATAATGATTTTTACTATGAAGCCCTGTTGTATTGACAAAATGAGTTTTCTTACAACCAAG
This sequence comes from Erysipelotrichaceae bacterium, assembly GCA_017633115.1. Classification (GTDB taxonomy): domain Bacteria; phylum Bacillota_I; class Bacilli_A; order Erysipelotrichales; family Coprobacillaceae; genus RGIG9341. Next base: position 2,373 of record JAGBPZ010000147.1, read on the forward strand.
AGCTGCGGCTGTTTCATTCATTGCATTAATGAATTTCTTTTCACTGCCATAAGTATTGATAGCAAGTGAACGACAGGCATCAGCACCTGAAGGAAACAGGCATCCATAAAGTAAGTCACGATAAGTGACTTTTTCACCTTTTTTAAAGTAACAAATGGAAGCACCCTGAGCCCACCAGCCTTCGACATCTTTCTTGCTGATTTTGATTTTTTCATCAAGGTTGTCGATTTTTGTCAATGCCAGATAAGCAGTCATGATTTTAGTCATGCTGGCTGGATACATTTTTACCGTTCCTTTTTTATCATACATGGTACGAGATGTATCACCATCTAGTACATAGGCGTACTTACAGTTAAGGCTGACTTTTGGAAAAGCATCGACAGGTTTTATGCCATTGAGAATGAATACCATTGAGATGATGACAGACAAAATCTTTTTCATGTTCATCCTCCAAATTTCAATAGAAAGTGGTACCGAAGTACCACTTTTTTAATGTGATCCGTTAATGACTGCAGCACAACGTGGACATAAACCGTTGTCATCAAGAACACTTTCATCGAAGTAGTTCCAGCAACGAGGACACTGTCCGCCAGTCACCTTTTCAGCTTTGATATAAGCTGTTTCGTATTCAGTCAAACCATCAGTTGAGTCAACGAAGTTAACGTCAGCTACGATTAATAACTGTTTTAATGAATCTGTGAAGTCATATAAGACTTTATAGTCGTCTTTCAATACAACATCAATAGTTGCTTCCATATTACTTCTGATAACCTTATCAGCACGTAATAATTCAAGCGCTTTATTGACATCATCTCTGAAAGTCATGAACTTCGCAAAGTCACCTGCGACATCTTCTGCATCAATTGCGAAGACTTCTGGTTTTGGTTCTAAGAAGACTGATTCAGCTTTTTCATCATCACAGAAGAAATGATCATGTAATTCTTCAGCAGTGAAGACAAGGATTGGTGAAATCAATTTCATGAATGTCTTAACATGGTGGTAAAGAACAGTCTGAACCTGACGTCTTCTCTTAGAATCAGCTGCTTCAACATAAAGAATATCTTTAGTGAAGTCTAAGTAGAATGCTGATAATAAGTTTGTGCAATAGTTCAAGAGCATCTGGTTAACATCACCAAATTCATAATGATCCATATCATCATAATATTTAGTGATCAATTTGTTTAATTCAACCATCATGAACTGATCAACAGGAGCAAGTTCATCTAAAGCAACAACATCAGTTGCTTTGAAATCATTCAGGTTACCAAGTAAGAAACGCATTGTATTTCTGATTTTACGATAGTTTTCAGAGATACCTTTTAAGATTTCATTAGAAATTCTTACGTCACTCTGGTAATCGACTGAAGTAGCCCAAAGACGGCAGATATCAGCACCATATTGTTTGATTAGGTCATTAGGGTCAACTGTGTTACCTAATGATTTAGACATCTTGTTGCCGTTACCATCCATAACGAAACCATGTGATAAGACTTCTTTATAAGGAGCCTGACCATTAGCAGCAACACCGATAATCAATGATGAGTTGAACCATCCACGGTACTGGTCACTACCTTCGAAATAAAGGTCAGATGGATAGCCTAAGCCACGTTCAACTAAGACACCAGTATGTGAAGAACCTGAATCGAACCAAACGTCCATGATATCTTTTTCTTTTCTGAAGATACCATTTGGTGAATGTTCATTAGTATAACCTTCAGGTAATAAGTCTTTTTCATCACGTTCAAACCAAACGTTAGAACCATATTCTCTAAATAATGCAGAGATATGATCGAAGACTTCTTTTTCCATAATTGGAGTTCCATCTTCACAATAGAAAATAGGAATTGGTACACCCCATGTACGCTGTCTTGAAATACACCAGTCACCACGGTCTTTGATCATATTGTAGATACGAATCTGACCCCATTCATTAACCCAGTGAACATTGTTTTCAATTGCGTTTAATAATTCGTCTCTAATCTTATCGATTGAGCAGAACCACTGGTCTGTTGCACGGAAGATGATCGGTTTCTTTGTACGCCAGTCATGTGGATAACTATGTTTGATCCATGTTAGGTTCAATAAATGACCAGTTTCATCAAGTCTCATTGTGATTGTCTTGTTGGCATCATCAACATACTGACCTGCAAGCCATTCACCACAGTTGTCCATCATACGACCCTGTTCATCAACGTCAACGATGATTGGTAAACCATATTTCTGACCCATACGGAAGTCGTCTTCACCATATTCAGGAGATGTATGAACACAACCAGTACCTGATTCATCAGTAACGTGATCACCTAAACCAACGATTGACTGACGATCTGGATATAATGGATGAATACAAGTGATGTATTCTAATTCAGAACCTTTGAAAGTTTTTACGATGTCACGCTGTTCAACTTTAAAGATATCGCATAACTGATCAGTCAATGATTTCAAGAAGACAAGTTTACCCTTTTCAGTTGCTACTAATGCATATTCTAAATCAGGATGAACTGAAATCAATTTGTCTGATGGTAATGTCCAAGGTGTTGTTGTCCAAATAACGAAGTAAGTATCATCATTTTCATCGATAATGCCTTTACCATCTTTGACTTTGAATTTGACATAGATTGTAGGTGACTTGATATCATGGTATTCAACTTCTGCTTCAGCTAATGCTGATTCTGAAGATGGAGACCAGTATACTGGTTTTAATCCTTTATAGATTAAACCATCGAGTGCCATCTTTGCGAAAACATCAATCTGTCTTGCTTCAAATTCTTTCTGTAAAGTCAGATAAGGATGCTTATAGTCAGCAAATGTACCAAAACGTAAACAGTCCTGCATCTGTTTGTTGACCTGCTGTAATGCATAGTCATAACATTTCTTTCTGAATTCAGCAGTTGATAATGATTTACGGTCAACACCCTGTTTCTGAATAGCTGTTTCAATTGGTAAACCATGAGTATCCCAACCAGGAATAAATGGTGTGTAATATCCTTCCATGCTTTTGAAACGAGTAATGACATCTTTAATAACCTTATTCATCATATGACCTGTATGCATGTTACCATTGGCATATGGTGGGCCATCATGAAGAATGAATGGTTCATTACCTTCATTTTGAGCAATGACTTTTTCATACATGTTTGTTTGCTGCCAGCGTTCGACATACTTTGGTTCTTTTGTAGGTAATTTACCCCTCATCTCAAAGCTTGTTTTTGGCATCAAAAGAGTTTGTTTAAGAGCTTTCTTATCCATTTTTCTTCCCCCTCATAAAAATAAAAACAAATAAAAAACGTCCCTTAAAGGACGTTTAAACGCGGTACCACCTTTATTCATATCGATCAACATCAATATGCTCTTAAAGTCTTAACGCGACATACGGCACTTCCTAACTACTCAGAGTGCTACTCCAGAGTGATTCACATCCGTTCCTCACTGACCGCTTCCACCAACCGCGGCTTCTCTATAGTTCGTCCTGGATGTCTGTCTCTATCTCAGTATTTAAATCATTGATATCGAATGGCGTTTCGATAAGGTCGTCAGCCACTTCGGTATCGACATCAATTGTCTCCTCATTTATTAAACTGAAAATATTTGATTTGTCAATAGTTTCTATTAAATCAGTACTGATTTTTACGACTTCTGCACGGAAATCTTTAGCCTGATCTTTAAGGTCGTCAACTTCGTCATTTAAACCTCTGACATATTCCATTGATTCTGTCAAAATCATATTGGCATTACGTTTTGCCTTTTCAATCAGTTCACTTGCTTCTTTCAGGGCAAGACGGGCTATTTCTTCATTCGTTTTGTCGTTGATTGCGCTGCGGTTAACTAATAAGGCGTAGTCCTGCTTAGTGCGGGCATACTTATTTTCGAGTTCACTATTTCTTGTCTGAAGATCAACAAGTTTATTATTGATGACTTCAGCACGTGCATTAGCTTCAATCAGCTGTTTTTCTAAATCATTGATATAGGCACTGACCTCTTCAGGATCATAACCTCTAAACTTTTTGTTGAATTGTGGAGCCATGGTCTCACCTCTTATTGATATATTTTTCCTTCTATTACGATATTGCCTTGTTTAGTTCTTCTGTCTGTGACAATGAGCTCAGCACGCCCATGACGTCTAAACGAAATTACATCACTATTATGACACAAATGATTCACATCTTCAATTGATTTATAATTCACTTTTACAAGTCCAGCACGAATAGCTTCACTTGCTTTCGTACGTGAAAGACCAAATAAAGCACCAATGATTTTATCCAATCGTAAACTGCTTACCACTAATTCCTTCGTCTTGAAATCATGTGAGATAGTGATGACTTCATTGGTCTCAATAAGTTCAATGCTTGAACGTCTGATCTTAGTGAGATTCATGAGAATATAATCACTATTTTCTTTCGTACAAGTAAAAGCCAATGGTGATTCACAAATATCACCTATGCATTCTCGTTCGATACCAAGGTGCATTAAAGCACCTAAAACATCTTTGTGTCTTAAAGTTCCAAAATTCTCATTGTATTTAACTTTAAATACAACGATATTGAAATCATCATGAGTGATTTCATAGTAATCAGGACAAATTATCATTCGTGCATATTCAGCATTTTCCATACCGCCATAACTCACCAGCTGCATCGTATGACCAACAACTGACTGCACGATCATTCTTTGATGGGGATCAAGAAACTTTGTCAAAATCATCGATTGACTGCGATCTGCACGGTCACGATAATCAATAATCTTTTTGACGAATTCTTCATCACCCTTGAAATGTTCTAACATAAAAAGAAAGGTATTAGCCTTTTTCTAATACCTAATCTTCTGAATCTTCCATAGAGATTGTGCCTGATACACTAATATTCTTAGGTGTTAACAAGAAAATCTTAGGACCAATCTGCTGAATATCACCATCAATCGCAAAAATGACACCACTTAAGAAGTCAATAACGCGCTTAGACTGTTCTTTCTGTAAACGATGTAAATTGACAACTGCAGCTTTCTTCTGTTTCAGATAAGTCGCAATTTCCTGAGTTGAGCTATAAGATCTAGGTTCAAATAAAACAAGATTACTGTTTTTAGCTGCATCCAGTTGATTAACAACGTCAGTTGTTCTTGGAGACTTAGGTCTTTCAAACATACTTGTTTTAGGAGCTTCTTCTTCTGTAACAACTTCTTCTACTTCTTCAAAATCATTATATTCTTCGTTTTCGCCATCTTCTTCAAAGAACCATTTTTTTACTTTATCCATCATAGAGGTTTCCTCCTTCATAAGTATGGTACTTATTATACCATAAAAGGTTTTCATTGAAAATAGTATTTAAATATTGAATGTGACATATTTCAAAAAATATTCTATTTTCACTAAAAACTCAAAAGATTTCTTATGAAAAATCGTAAATAAAATATCGGTTTATGATAATACGAACAGATTTAATCATTAACCGATATTCATTTTATACTTTTTCTAATTTCAACTCTTACAGTTTTGGCTTGTATACCATACGATTTTCCAATGCAAAAATACGCTTAGAGAATTCTCCAGGTTCAACATCTTCTAAAGCTTTATTGAACATATTGATACGAGCATCAATATTGTCAATTAGGAATAAGACTTCCGCCTCTTTAATAGCTGGCAGAATTGGTGAGCCATATTCATTCTTGCCATGATGTGAAAGAATTAAATGTTGCAATAATAAGATTTCTTCGCCTTCGATACTTAACTCTTTAGCTGTTGTTGCAATCAGATTTTCACCTATCGTGATATGGCCAAGTAAGTTACCTTCTAATGTATAGGTTGGTGTCACTGGTCCACTCAATTCGAAGATTTTACCAATATCATGGAGAACTGTACCCGCAATCAATAAGTCACGATTAAGATCAGGATAAATCTGACATAATGCATTAGCAGTCTTAACCATTGTCAGAGTGTGGAATAATAATCCCGATACAAATTCATGATGGTTACGGCTTGCAGCTGGATAGACTTTAATCTTTGAAGCATACGTATCAAATAGTGTATGCGTAATCGAATAGAGCTTGATGTTATGGATTGATCTGATGAACGTTTCAATTTCACGCATCATCTGATCAGCATCAACAGGAGCCTTTGGCAAGAAAATGACTTTATCTTCCTCGCTCATATCAACAACTTCAAGAGAAATGATTTTCATTTGACGATTGTTGTTGTAGCGAATAATATCCCCGACTCCATCGACTACCGTACCTTGAGTAAAAGTTTTAATCTGAGCATCTGTTGCCGACCATAACTTTGCATCTATATGCCCGGTAGCGTCCTGTAAGACAATATTGAGATAGTTTGATTTATTGGCACCGTTCGTTTTCCCAGTAGTGACCTGGGCGATGATAGCCTGGAAATGGACATTGTCATTCCCCGGTTTCATTTCATTAATTGTCATCCTCATCCCTCCAAACTTCATCCAGATAGTTAATGATCATATCGTAATCATAACCTTTCTGAACTAAAAATGTGATGATTTTGTTTTTAAGCTGATGCCCTGAAAAACGGCTTGAATAACGTTTGTAAATGCGTTCATATTCACGTTTCAATAAACTATAGATACGTTCTTCAGGGTAATCAATATCGACTGCATCTATAGCCATTCGTGTAATACGTTCACTAAAACCATTATAGAATAGTTTTCGATTCATTGCTTTGACGAGCGCTTTTGGTGAATACTTCGTATTTGTTTCGTAAAGATTCTGTACGATATCAATCGCTTTTTCAAGTTCAACATCATCCTGATAATTGAGCAACACTTCATCAACCACAAATGAAGAAATACCCTTCTTTTTCAAATTCATGGCAGCACGTTTGAGTCCATAACCTTTACGCAAAGAATTTTCTATATACGTAGAAGCATACTCATAATCATTGACAAGATTATGATTGCTTAATTCCTGCATCGCCATATCAACTTGTATTTCTGTAAAGCGATCAGACGTAATCAAACGATTTCTCAGCTTTTCATAAGGATAATCTTTACGTGCTAAAAGTTTTAATGCCATTTTATACGCATTTCTCATCTGTTCAAGATCTTTCAAGGCATCAAGTTCCTCACGATTGATGGTTTGTCCAATCACGAGGTTATAGCGATCTATAGTATCCTGCGTCGCATTAATGATAATCTCATGACTGTCAAGTCGACAAGTCACAAGAAAACCATCAATATCCTTTGATATATCTGTAACTTTATAAATATATTCATACCCGACAATCGCTTTATTGTAGACATTGATGATTGATGTATAAAATGCCTCACTACTAAACTTTTCTACATCTTTAACCGCGTTTTTCTTAAGTTCACTTAAATCTGCAACTGTCAGTTTTTTCAATAAGTCTATAAGTTCTTCAAGATTATTGAAGAAATATCCGTTACGACCATTAATAATGACATTTTCCAGGTTTTGATCATAACGAGCTAAAGCAGGAATGCCGCTTGCCATAGCTTCAATATATGTCAATCCCTGTGTTTCCGTTGTTGATGCACTTATAAACACATCAGAAGCGTGGTAATATTGTGGAACTAAGTCAGGTGATTTAGGACCAGTAAAGAAAATGTAGTCATTAAGATTTTTACGATCTACAAGTGCTTTTAATTCGTCATATTGAGGTCCGCCCCCAACAATCAACAGTCTAATGTTAGGAATTGTTTCTTTGATGCGTTCAACTGCTTCGATTGACATTTCGATACTCTTTTCTTTTGCGAGACGACCTAAATAAATCAATACAAAACAGCCATCTAAATGATAGGTATTTCTAATATCAGCAACAATATTTTCATCTTTATTTTCCGGACTGAATCTTTCTAATTCTAATCCTGTAGGAATAATGTAGATATTGTTTTTAATATTATAGGATCTTAATACATCTGCAGTTTTTTCTGAAGGCACAATTAAAGCAGCACATGATTCACCATATAGTTTAGAAATACGTTTGACCAATTTTTTGATTGTGAAATCAAGTGGCTTGATATTTTTTGATAAATAATAAGTATAGTCTTCATACATCGTATGGTAAGTATAACATACCGGTATATTAAGAATTTCACCAACGATTTTACCAAATATACTGATACCAAATTCCTGCTGGACATGAATTACATCGGGCTTGAAGGCACGAATTTCTTTCATTCCACGGTAGGAATATATATTACTAGCACGATAACCATACAGCTTTTTTACTTCAATACCAGGCAATCTCAAAACATATTCATCGTCAACATAATCAGAGCCGCTAGGCTTTTTTGGAGTGACAATGAGAACGTTATGTCCATGTGCCCTTAATGTTTTAGACAATATACGCGTTGACGTTGCAACACCATTGATATCAGGTAAATATGTATCAGAAAAAATTGCGATATTCATCAAATCATCCTTTCGCACTTATTCTATCAAATATATCTAAGCTATCCTAATGAAATAAGGTAAAAAGAGAAAATTGCTAGTATACAATCATTAAAAGGTATTTTTTTGATAATAAAGCCACAAAAAAAGCTCCTTTCGGAGCAGGGAACTGGCAGCGTGCTATTTTGGCCATCGCTGACTATCGTCGCCGCTGTGATGCTTAACTTCCGTGTTCGGGATGGGTACGGGTGTGTCCATCACGCCATTGCCGCCAGATCCA
>JAGBPZ010000005.1 GCA_017633115.1 Erysipelotrichaceae bacterium
AGACCACGTAAAGTCTATTGGCGTATCGTCATTGCCGCAGTTCTTGCCTTAGCTTTGATTACAGGTGGATCGATGCTTTATTTGAAATTCTCTTCGCCACTCAATTACGTCGATGATAGTGGTGATAATTCAGGTCAAGACTATTCTGATAACAGTGTGAATACCGGTGCGGTCGAAACCTATAATCAGGCAACGTTTGATGCTTCGGCAACAACTCAGAATGAAAAGTTCAGTAATCTTTGTCTCAATGGTAAAATTGACTGTGATGGTTCATCAATCTTTATGACAGACGATTCAGGACGTCTGGTTCGCTTATCAACGAACTTCTCCGATGGTTCTGCTATCGTTAATGAAAAAGTCAGCTACATCAATGTGGCAGATGGTCGTATCTATTATTGTGACAATCAGAATTATGTTCATTCATGTAACTATGATGGCAGTGATAATCAGACTTTGATTTCTACAGCTACTTATTATCTGACTTATTATGATGGTAAACTCTATTATCAAAATGATCCGGACAATGAAAGTCTGTATGTCTATGACTTAGGTTCTGGCCAGTCAACAAAACTTGTCGATCGTCACATGTACAATATGTTCATCAATGATGGAGTCATTTACTATTGTGCCAAGGATGGTGTCTATGCTTATAACATAAGCACCAAAGAAGATAAAAGGCTTGTAGAAGGCGGCAACCACAGTGTTTTATATTATGGTGGTTATATTTATTACATATCAAGTGGTGGTTATCTGAACCGTTATTCACTCACAGATGGCAGTGTTGAAGCCATTTACAACGATGGTAGTGTAGCCACTATTGCATTTAGCGATAAAGCTTTATATGTCTACCGCGTAAATTATACAAGTGGTTCAATTACCCGTATCGATATGGAAACAAAAACGACCACAACTGTTTATGAAGGTATACTTTCACAGTATACTGATTTCCAGGTCATTGGTGATCATCTGGTTGTCAAAGTGGATGGTCACTACCAGACAATTAATACTGGTGATGGTCGTAAGGAACGTATTTTTAAATAAGCGATGAGGCTCTAACGAAGAGCCTTTTTTCTTTGGAAAACAAAGGAATGTCAAAGTTGAATTTTAGACTTTTCAAACCATGAAATAACGACTCTATGACTTGTTTGTTCTTTTTATGATTTCGTGAATATGGTATGATGAAAGATGGATGGAGGATGAGAATTATGTTGATTCGTGAAATAGTTGAGGCTTCTCAAGGAACACTTTTTTGTGGAGATTTAGATGCAGAAGTTGAAGGTTTTACACAGGATACTCGTAAAATCGTACCAGGGAATGTTTATGTAGCCATTAAAGGTTTGTATTTAGATGGTCATGATTTTATTCCAATGGCCTTTGCTCAAGGTGCTAAAGCCGTTCTTTGTGAACGCGTTCCTGATTATATTGAACCTCAAGGCAATATGATTGTTGTGGATAATACAGTCATGGCTTTAGGACGTATTGCACGCTATGTACGTCTGAAATCTAATGCGATCGTAATTGGCATCACTGGCAGTGTTGGTAAGACCAGCACCAAAGATATGATCTACAGTGTTGTGTCAATGAAATATAAAACTTTAAAAACAATGGGCAACTACAATAATTTCATTGGTTTGCCTTTGACAATATTACGTTATAAAGATGAAGAAGCAATGGTCATTGAAATGGGCATGAATCATCTCAATGAAATTGATCATCTGACAAAAGTTGCCTGTCCAGATATTGCTGCCATCACGAATGTTGGGACAGCACATATTGGTGAACTAGGTTCACGCGAAAATATCCTGCAGGCGAAGATGGAAATCATCAATGGTTTGCGTGAGGGTGGTACTCTGGTTGTCAACTGCGACAATGACAAATTAGCCACTGTCAAAGCTGGTGATGGTTATCAATTAAAGAAAATCTCAATCAATGCCCCATCTGATTTAAAAGCCAATAATGTCATTCTCAATGAAGACATGTCATCATTTACTGTTAATGTTGGGGGAAAGGATTACTGGGTTCGTGTTTATGTTCCAGGTAAACATTTTGTCTATAACGCACTTGTTGCTATTCAGATTGGCTTATTGCTTGGTATTTCAATTGAAGACTGTATTGAAGGTGTTGCACACTTTGAATTGACTGAAAAACGCTCCGACATCATCATGCTTCAGAACAACATCCGTGTTATCGATGGTACTTATAATGCCAATCTTGATTCAATGAAATCAAGTATTGATGTTATTGCACAATATCAGGGACGCCGCATTGCGGTATTGGCAGATATGCTTGAACTTGGCAGTTACAGTGAACGTCTGCATCGTGAAGTTGGTGCTTACTTAATTAAACAAAAAATCGATATTGTTTTGACAGTTGGTGAAGCTGCCTGGTATATCTTTGATGAAGTTGTGAAGTCCAAAGGCAAAGCCCGTCACTTTAATTCTAATAAAGAACTGATTGATTATTTGAACAGTATGATTTATGATGGTGATGTTATTTTAATCAAGGGCTCTAATGGTATGCATCTTAAAGATGTCGTACTTGCCTTGAAGGAGGCTAATTAATGAAAGTATTATTAGTTTGTGGTGGACAGTCAACAGAACATTTAGTATCTCGTATGTCTTGCACCAATATCGCTAAATCATTAGATCAATCACATGTATTCAGTGTCCTGGGCATTACAAAAGAAGGTGTCTGGTATGAATTGTCTAAAGATATCACTCGTTTTGAAGCAGATAACTGGCTTGAAGGTGCACAGGTCATCAATAATGAATTCACATTCCTAAAATCATTTGATGTTGTCTTCCCGGTCTTACATGGACGTTTTGGTGAAGATGGCACGATTCAGGGATTATTTGAAATGGCCGGTGTCCCATATGCAGGATGTCATGTGCTCGACAGCGCAGCAGCCATGGATAAAATCTATGCCAAGAAATTATGGCAGATGGCAGGCATCAAACAGGTTAAATCACTTTACGTTAAAAAACGTTTTGATGGTGAATTCGTTGTTGTTAGAGACAACACTGATGAAGATAGAGATGTCGCTGGTATTATCGCCAGAGAAATTGGCTTGCCTTGCTTTATTAAAGCCAGCCGTTCTGGTTCTTCAGTAGGCTGTTATAAAGTCAATGATGAAAAAGATATTATGCCAATGGTGAAAGAAGCAGGTCAATATGACAAGAAGATTGTTGTCGAAGAAGCCATTGAAGCCATCGAACTTGAATGTGCTGTCTTAGGTAATGATGATGTCATTGCCTCACGTGTTGGTCAGATTTTACCACATGGTGAATTTTACACTTACGAGTCAAAATATCAGGACGAAGAAAGTGCCACTTGTATTCCTGCAAGAGTGCCTCAAGACGTTCAGGATTATATCCGTGAAACAGCTGTTAAAGCTTTTAAAGCCGTTGATGGTCATGGTCTTGCAAGATGTGACTTCTTCTTAGATAAGGTCACTGGTGAGGTTTATTTGAACGAAATCAATACATTACCAGGATTTACCAATATCTCCATGTATCCACAATTGATGGCAGATGCAGGTATCAATACAACAGAACTAATCAATCGTTTACTGACACTAGGTCAAGAATAGGGGAGCAGCGCTCTCCTTTTTTTATTGTTGAGCGGATGAATTCAACCATGCGATAAGCTATTAGAACTTTACCACTCCTACTCAATTTATCGAACCAGCAGTGTATTAAGATTGGAAAATAGTTGGACAAACAATCTTAATGACATTATTCAATATCTTTCATGAATCTTTTAATTTTCAGCAAATGAAAGTTAAAAGGACCAAATATGTTGGTAGGACGTTAGTAACAGTGGTGTATACTGAAATCAATATGACATCAACGTCGATATGACAATTTCTTCATACGTGGTACTCATAGAAGAAGGAAATAATCAGCCATCGAAGCAGACCATCATCTATCCGCTTCCTGCCCACTACAGGGCTGATGATAAATGGCAGGATATTAATATGTCCATTGTCAGAGAAGATGATGGCTATATGATTAAAGCTTCATCACTGTCTGCAAGATTCAAAGATAAAGCGGACAGTACTGATATGATTTCAATAACTGACGGTAAACACAGTGTGTCATGGGGCGTTGAAAGTGATGATGCTCCTGAAGCAAAGATCATAGAGAACAAGCCCGATAATGATATGATTAGGGCACCACTTTCCTGGATTACATCTGATATCGGATATGAAGGTCTAGATGTCATCACCTATGATGAGATCAGCACACTTGTATCGATCAGAGATATCACATCAGACAGTGACACGGTATGGCATGTACTGACGAACATACGTGGCGACATCGAGTCGATCTATGACCATAATGATGGTTTCCATACAAGATATAGCTATCATTGATAGAAAATGATTGACATAATAAGAAATTATTAATTTGTAAGGACTTCCAAAAAAATCCCCTTGTACATTGACATTAAATTTGAATAAGGGTATTATATTTACACAACCTAAAAAATAAATACGTTGATAGGAAGTAGTAGAAGTTTGAGCAAACGCAGAGAGATTCTGGCTGGTGTAAAGAATGGATTGTGAACACTTTGAACTCATCCTTGAGTGGAGCTGCTGAACAAAGTAGGGAGCTACGGAACTTGCGACCGTTATAACGCTAGAGTATGTACTTATTGATTAAGCGTACTTGATAAGGTTGATATCGTGAGGTATCAATAAATTGAGGTGGAACCACGAAGCTTATGCTCTCGTCCTCTTTATGGGTGAAATCCCCAAAAGAGACGGGAGCTTTTTTAAATGATATAGGTTGGAAAGGGGTAAGATGAAAAATGATGAATTATCAAAAGTACAAGAGATTTGAAACAATTTCTTTAAAAGACCGTACATGGCCTGACAAACACATTGAAAAGGCACCTATCTGGTGTTCCGTCGACTTAAGAGATGGCAACCAGGCATTGGTTACACCAATGAAACTGGAAGAAAAAGTAGAAATGTTCCAATTACTTGTTGACCTTGGCTTTAAGGAAATCGAAGTTGGTTTCCCATCAGCATCACAGATTGAATTTGATTTTATGCGTGTTCTGATTGAAGAAAACTTGATTCCTGATGATGTAACTGTTCAGGTATTGACACAGTGTCGTGAACACCTGATCAGACGTACGTTTGAATCGTTAAAAGGGTTAAATAAGGCAATCGTTCACATTTACAATTCAACAAGTGTTTTACAGCGTGATGTCGTCTTCAACAAAACTAAAGAAGAAGTTAAGAAGATTGCGACTGATGGTTGTGAACTGGTTAAGAGTTTATGTAATGAATTCGATGGTGAAGTTATTCTTGAATATTCACCTGAAAGTTTCACAGGAACTGAAATGGACTACGCCGTTGAAGTGTGTGATGCCGTCATGGATGTATGGGGTGCTTCAAAAGATAAGAAAGTCATCATCAACCTTCCAAATACCGTTGAAATGGATACACCAAATGTCTATGCCGATCAGATCGAATATTGCTGTCGCAATTTCAAGGATAGAGACCGTGTTATCGTTTCTGTTCATCCACATAATGACAGAGGCTGTGGTGTAGCTGCTACAGAATTAGCTTTACTGGCTGGTGCTGACCGTGTTGAAGGTACATTATTTGGTAATGGTGAAAGAACTGGTAATGTTGACCTGGTCACTGTTGCATTAAATATGTACACGCATGGTGTTGATCCAGAATTGGACTTCTCAAATATGAACGAAATCAAAGCCACTTATGAAAAGTGCACAAAGATGGACGTTCAGCCTAGATCTCCATATGGTGGTTTATTAGTCTTCACTGCTTTCTCTGGTTCACATCAGGATGCCATCAACAAAGGTATGTATCAGTATCATGAAAGAAAATCTCAGTACTGGGAAGTACCATACTTACCAATCGATCCATCTGACTTAGGTCGTCAGTATGAACCAATCGTTCGTATCAATTCACAGTCCGGTAAAGGCGGCGTGGCTTATGTCATGGATACAGTCTTTGGTTATCGTTTACCAAAAGCTATGCAGGCTGACTTCTCTAAGATCGTGCAGAATATTTCTGAAGCTGAAGGTGAAGTTTCACCAGAACGTATCTTCGATACTTTCAATAAAGAATACATTGAAAACGAAGATCCTTATAAATTCATTCGTCAGAAGTTGATCGATATCTCAGAAGAAAATACTGAAGGCTATGAAAGACGTGCAGAAGTTACCATTCTTGACCATGGTAAAGAACGTACAATCGTTGGTTATGGTAATGGTCCAATTGATGCCGTTAAAGACGCTTTCAACAAGAACGGTTATATTTACGCTCACTTATTAGACTACAGCGAACATGCCTTGACATCAGGTTCAAGCGCTCGTGCAGCTGCTTATGTCTTACTTCGTGCTAAAGGTGATGCTTATAGTGAATGGGGCGTTGGTGTTCATGCAAATATCACAACTGCTACAATCAAAGCTATCATTTCTGCTATGAACAGAATCTATAAAGGTTTAAGAACAAGAGGAAAATAGGAGGAACATATGGAAGAACGTATTATTCTTTCCCTGCTTGTGGAAAATAACTCTGGTGTCCTGAGTCGCGTTGCCGGCTTATTCTCAAGACGTGGATACAACATTGACAGTTTAACAGTAGGGGAAACAAATGATCCAGGTGTCTCAAGAATGACAGTTGTTGCAAGAGGTGAATATGATACCTTACAACAGATCCAGAAACAGCTTGCCAAACTTGAAGATGTCCTTGATATTATGCCACTGGATGATGAATATTCAGTTTATCGTGAATTAGTCATGATTAAAGTCCTTGCTGGTCAGGAAGAACGTGCTGATATTGTTTCTATCGTTAATATTTTCCGTGCTAAGATCGTTGACGTCGCACCTGACTCAATGGTTATTGAAGTGACTGGTAACCAATCTAAGATTGATGCTTTACTAGTCATGTTAGACAGTTTCAAAATCGTCGAAATCGTCAGAACTGGTATCGCCGGTATCTCTCGTGGTACAAACGATTTTGATATAGATAAGATTAGAGCTAAAACAAAATAGGGGGTAAACACACAAATGGCTAAAATCTATTATGAATCAGATTGTGATTTAAAATTATTGGATGGTAAGAAAGTTGCTATCATCGGTTACGGTTCTCAGGGACATGCTCATGCTCAGAACTTAAGAGAATCTGGCGTAGATGTTATCGTTGCTGAACTTGAAGGTTCTGCAGGCTGGAACAGAGCAATTGAACAGGGTTTTGAAGCTTTCACACCTGCTGAAGCTGCTAAACAGGCTGACATCATCATGATTTTAATCAATGATGAATATCAGGCAGCTATGTACAAAAAGGACGTTGCTCCTAACTTAGAAGAAGGCAACATGTTAATGTTCGCTCATGGTTTCAATATTCATTTCAATCAGATCGTTCCACCTACAAATATCGATGTAGCTATGATCGCACCTAAGGCTCCAGGTCACACTGTACGTTCAACTTACATGGAAGGCAAAGGCACTCCTTGCTTAGTTGCAGTTAAACAGGATTACACTGGTAGAGCTAAAGACTTAGCATTAGCTTATGGCGCAGCTATCGGTGGCGCAAGAGCTGGTATCCTTGAAACAACATTCAGAGAAGAAACTGAAACTGACTTATTCGGTGAACAGGCAGTTTTATGTGGTGGTGTTGTTGCATTAATGCAGGCTGGTTTCGAAACATTAGTAGAAGCAGGTTATGATCCAAAGAGCGCATATTTTGAATGTGTACATGAAATGAAATTAATCGTTGACTTAATTTATCAGTCTGGTTTCGCAGGCATGAGACATTCTATTTCTAACACTGCTGAATATGGTGATTACATCACTGGTCCTAAGATCGTTACTGCTGAAACAAAAGCTACTATGAGAAAGATTTTAGCTGACATCCAGGATGGTACATTCGCTAAAGACTTCTTAGTTGAAATGTCTGCAGGCGGTCAGGCTCATTTCAACGCTTTAAGAACTAAAGGTGCTAACCACTTATCTGAAACAGTTGGTGCTGAAATCAGATCACTTTACTCTTGGGCTGAAGAAGACAAGTTATTAAATAACTAATCAATAAGCACAACACACAATTCTTTGTGTGTTGTCATAAGGGAGTTAGTGATTAACTCCTTTGTGACAACATATAAAAAAGGGGGATGTTGAATTATGTCAATGACAATGACACAAAAGATCTTAGCGGCACATGCAGGCTTAGAAGAAGTTCATGTTGGTCAGCTGATCGAAGCCAAACTTGATTTGGTAATGGCAAATGACATTACTGGGCCAATGGCGCTGCCAATTATTAAACAAATGGGCGGTAACGTATTTGATAAGGACAAAGTTGTTTTTGTACCTGACCATTTCGTTCCAAATAAAGATATCAAATCTGCTGAAAACGCAAAAGCAATGCGTGAATATGCGATTGAACAGAAACTCACAAACTTGATGATTCAGGGTAAATGTGGTGTTGAACATGCCATCTTACCAGAACGTGGTCTTGTGTATTCAGGTATGTGTATCATCGGTGCTGACTCTCATACTTGTACTTATGGTGCTTTAGGTGCCTTCTCAACTGGTGTTGGTACAACTGACGTTGCAGCTGGTATGGCTGCTGGTACAGCCTGGTTCAGAGTCCCATCTGCTATCAAGATTTATCTTCATGGTAAGCCAAATCGCTATATCAGTGGTAAAGATGTCATCTTACATATCATTGACCGTATTGGTGTCGATGGTGCTTTATATCAGTCTATGGAATTCACTGGCCCTGGCGTTGCAGAACTGTCTATGGATGATCGTTTTACAATCTGTAACATGGCTATTGAAGCTGGTGGTAAAAATGGTATCTTCCCAGTTGATGACAAAGCAAAAGAATATATGCTTGAAGCTGGTGTTAAGGAATATGATATCTACGTTGCTGATGAAGATGCAGAATATGAACAGGTCGTTGATGTTGATTTAGGTGCGATCAGACCTACAGTGGCATTCCCTCATTTGCCAGGTAATGGTCATACAATTGATGAAATTGAAGCTGGTGAAAAGATCTATATTGATCAGGTTGTCATCGGTTCTTGTACAAATGGACGCATGGAAGATATGCGTAAAGCAGCTGCTGTCTTAAAAGGTCATAAAGTTGCTGAAACTGTACGTGTTATGGTTTTACCTGCAACACAGAAAATCTTCTTACAGTGCGTACACGAAGGCTTAGTTGACATCTTTGTTGAAGCCGGCTGTGCTTTCAATACCCCAAGCTGCGGTCCATGTATGGGCGGTCATATGGGCGTTCTTGCTAAAGGCGAAAAATGTGTTTCTACGACAAACAGAAACTTCGTAGGTCGTATGGGTGACACTGAAGCATTAATTTATCTGGCATCACCAGAAACGGCTGCTGCCAGCGCAATCGCAGGTTATATTGCCAACCCAGAAAAAGTAGGAGGTAATCACTAATGAATGCACATGGTACAGTCTTTAAATATGGTGATAACGTTGATACTGACGTCATCATTCCAGCTCGTTATTTAAATTCATTCGATGCTAAAGAACTTGCAAGCCATGCCATGGTTGATATCGATCCAACATTCGTGGAACGTGTTAAAGATGGTGACATTATGGTTGCTGGTAAAAACTTTGGCTGTGGTTCTTCACGTGAACATGCCCCATTAGCACTTAAAACTGCTGGTGTGGCTTGTGTCATTGCGAAATCATATGCTCGTATCTTCTATCGTAATGCCATCAATATTGGTTTTGCGATCTTAGAATGTGATGCAGCTGCTGATGGTATCAATGATGGTGATGAAGTCAAGGTTGATTTCGATACTGGTAAAATCGTTGATGTCACAACTGGTGTTGAATATCAGGCAGAAGCTTTCCCTCCATTCATGCAGAACATTATCAAAGAGGGTGGCTTAGTCAATTACATCAACCACAAGAAAGGATAAGTCTTATGGAAAAGAATATTGCGGTTATTAAAGGTGATGGCATTGGACCAGAAGTTGTCAATGAGGCAATCAAGGTCTTAGATGCAGTCGCTAAGAAATATGGCCATCAATTCAACTATACAGATATCCTGATGGGTGGTTGCTCAATTGATGCTTACGGTGTGCCTCTTACAGATGAAGCTTTACCTATCGCTAAAAAGAGTGATGCTGTTTTATTAGGCTCAATTGGTGGCGATGCAAAAACATCTCCATGGTATAAATTGGATCCAAAATTAAGACCTGAAGCAGGGTTATTGAAGATTCGTAAAGAGTTAGGTTTATTCGCTAACTTGCGTCCCGCTTATCTTTATCCAGAACTTGCAGATGCTTGTCCACTTAAAGAAAGTACATCAGAAAAAGGCTTTGATATGGTCATTGTCAGAGAATTAACCGGTGGTCTTTATTTTGGTGAACGTTCTACAGAAGTGATCGATGGTGAAACTGTGGCTCATGATAATCTGGTTTACAGTGAAAGTGAGATCAGACGTATTGCAAAACGTGGTTTTGATATCGCTATGAAACGTCGCCAGAAAGTCACATCTGTCGATAAGGCGAACGTTCTTGATACCTCACGCTTATGGCGTAAAATCGTTAATGAAGTGGCTCAGGATTATCCTGAGGTGACTGTTGAACATATGTATGTTGATAATGCGGCTATGCAGCTGGTCAAAGATCCAGCACAGTTCGACGTCATCTTAACTGAAAACATGTTTGGTGATATTTTATCTGATGAAGCCTCAATGGTGACTGGTTCCATCGGTATGTTATCAAGTGCTTCATTACGTGCTGACTCATTTGGTATGTACGAACCAAGTGGCGGCAGCGCTCCTGATATCGCAGGTCAGAATATTGCCAATCCAATTGCGACAATTCTTTCTGCAGCAATGATGCTTCGTTATTCATTCGACATGGATGAAGAAGCAGATGCTGTTGAACAGGCTGTTAAGAAAGTCATCGCCGATGGCTATCGTACAATTGATATTGATCAAAATAATACACGAGTCTCTACTACTGAAATGGGAGACCTCATTGTTGAAAGACTATAAGGAGGATGTTTGAAATGAGAAGTGATAACGTCAAAAAAGGCCCTGAAAGAGCCCCACATCGTTCATTATTTAATGCTTTAGGTATGACAGAAGAAGAACTGTCACGTCCATTGATTGGTGTCGTTAATTCTTATAACGAAATCGTACCTGGTCATATGAATCTTGACAAGATTACTGAAGCAGTTAAAAAAGGTGTTTATCTTGCTGGTGGTGTACCAATCGAAGTTCCAGCTATCGCTGTCTGTGATGGTATCGCAATGAACCATACAGGTATGAAATATTCATTGGTTACAAGAGATTTGATCGCTGACAGTACTGAATGTCTGGCAACTGCTCATCAGTTTGATGGCTTAGTTATGATTCCTAACTGTGATAAGAACGTGCCAGGTTTATTAATGGCTGCTGCTCGAGTCAACATTCCTACAGTCTTTGTCAGTGGTGGTCCAATGTTGTCAGGTGGTATGTTAAGAGGCAAAAAGACTTGCTTATCTTCATTATTTGAAGCTGTTGGTCAGTACAATGCTGGCACAATGGATTTAGATGAATTATTCGAATTCGAAGAAAAAGCATGTCCAACCTGTGGTTCATGTTCAGGTATGTATACAGCTAACTCTATGAACTGTTTAACAGAAGTCTTAGGTATGGGCTTAAAGGGTAACGGTACAATTCCAGCTGTCTATTCTGCAAGAATCAGACTGGCTAAACATGCTGGTATGCAGGTTGTTAAATTGGTTGAACAGAATATCCGTCCACGTGACATCATGACTGAAAAAGCATTCCGTAATGCTTTAACAGTTGACATGGCATTAGGTTGTTCAACAAACTCTATGCTTCATCTTCCAGCAATCGCTCATGAAGCTGGTGTTGACTTAAATCTTGAAATTGCGAATGAAATTTCTAAGAAAGTTCCTAACTTATGTCACTTAGCTCCAGCTGGTACAACATTCATGGAAGACTTAGATGAAGCTGGCGGTGTCTATGCCGTTATGAATGAACTGGATAAAATCGGTGTCTTAAATACTGACTGTTTAACAGTTACAACAAAGACAGTTAAAGAAAATATCGCTGGATGTGTCAATCTTAATCCTGAAATCATCAGACCAGTTGACAATCCATATATGAAAACTGGTGGTATTGCTGTCTTAAAGGGTAATATTGCTCCTGACAGTTGTGTTGTTAAAGCTGCTGCTGTCGCTCCAGAAATGATGCAGCACAGTGGTCCTGCACGTGTCTTCGATTCAGAAGATGATGCAATTGCAGCTATTCGTGGCGGTAAAATCGTCAAAGGCGATGTTGTTGTCATCCGTTATGAAGGTCCAAAAGGCGGTCCTGGTATGAGAGAAATGTTGTCTCCTACAAGTGAAATCGCAGGTATGGGCTTAGATAAAGATGTTGCTTTAATTACAGATGGTCGTTTCTCAGGCGCAACCAGAGGTGCTTCAATTGGTCACGTTTCTCCAGAAGCAGCTGTTGGTGGTCCAATTGCTTTAGTTGAAGAAGGCGATATCATTGATATCGACATCACAAACAATGAAATCAACATGCGTGTCAGTGATGAAGAACTGGCAGCAAGAAAAGCTAAATGGCAGCCTCGTGAACCACGTATCACTACTGGTTACTTAAAACGTTACGCAGCTCAGGTTACCAGTGCCAACACTGGTGCGATCTTAAAAGCTGATTAAGGAGGTCCTAGATGTTATTAAAGGGTTCAGATATAGTCGTTGAATGTTTGTTAGAACAGGGAGTCAAAACTGTCTTTGGCTATCCAGGCGGTACAATCCTTGAAATCTACGACAGCTTATATAAATATCAAGATAAGATCAATCATGTCCTGACATCTCATGAACAGGGTGCTGCTCATGCAGCTGATGGTTTTGCTCGTGCGACTGGTAAAGTTGGTGTCGTATTAGCAACAAGTGGCCCTGGTGCCACTAACCTTGTTACTGGTATTGCGACAGCTTACATGGATTCTATCCCTATCGTTGCGATTACTGCAAACGTTGCTGCCAGCAGCTTAGGTAAAGATGGCTTCCAGGAAATCGATATCAAAGGTGTCACTATTCCAGTCACTAAACATAACTTTATCGTTAAAAAAGCTGAAGATCTTGCAGAAACAATCAGACGTGCTTTCTACATTGCTGCAGAAGGCAGACCTGGTCCAGTTTTAGTCGACATTACTAAAAATGCCACTTTAGAAATGGCAGAATATAAATCAGAAAAACCAGTTAAAATGACTAATCGCCATTTCACATATGCAACACAGGATATCAAAGATGCCATCAAATTGATTGAAGCATCTGATAAACCATTTGTCTTCGTTGGTGGCGGTGCTATCGCTTCAGGTGCTGA
>JAGBPZ010000148.1 GCA_017633115.1 Erysipelotrichaceae bacterium
GTAACTACCGATGAGCAACAAGAACAACAAGCGGAAGAAGAGGGAGAAGTTCAAACATCTGTAATCGATCCAAAGTTTAAAAAGAGTATGGACAAGTACTACAAGTTTATGAAAAAGTATGCTAAGTTCATGAAGAAATATCAGAATTCCGATAATCAAATTGCCATGATGAGTGATTATACAGAACTATTGAGTGAATATACAGAATGGGTGGATGCTATTGATAGTGTTGATGAAGATGACCTTAATGATGCTGAATTAGCCTATTATATTGATATTCAAGCCAAAGTAAGCAAACTACTTCTAGAATTAGAGTAACAATTTATAAGACCAAATAAATAGCTGTCTGTGTACAATTCACACAGGCAGCTATTTGTGTTTATGACGGTTTAAAACTGTCTAAATTAGGCTAAATCAGTTTAAATAAAAATGTAAGCGTTTTAAATTATGTTGTATTTATCGTATAAATTTAAATTTTAAATAATTATTTTCAATTTCTGAAAATGATTGGACAATAAAAAGTTCTTGTGTATAATACCCGTCGATGAGAGAAATCGAGATGAGAATTTTATCCTATCTTCCGAGCATTTAAAAATGCACTCTTTGTACTGCTACTATGATCATTCTATATTAGTACAGTCTCTATTTCTGCATTACACATGTAATTGCGTTCCTATTTACTTTTACTCAATAGCGATAATTGCCCATATCGTTATTTCATCTCCTTATGATTTAAGATATCCAACATATCTATTACTCATCGAGAATCTCATCTATTATAATTTTATTCGATAAGGAAAGGAGCTTGCAAAAGCTCTTTTTCTTATGCCTTGTTTTCAATGATATAAAAGGGTACAATAATCAACGGGTGAAGATTATGCAAGATATATATTATGAAGTTAACGGTAGTGGTGAAGCGATTTTCCTGCTTCATGGTAATCAGGAAAACCATAAAATTTTTAACCAGTTGGTTGAGGATTTAAAAGATGAGTATAAGGTGATTGCAGTAGATAGTCGCTATCATGGTAAATCAATTAAAAGTGGTGAATTGTCATTGAATCAATTTGCTCAGGATGTTAAAGATGTTGCTGATGAATTGGCACTGGAAACATACAGTGTCATTGGCTTTAGCGATGGTGCAAATATTGCCTTGACTTTAGCCAATAAGGATAACCGAATGACTTCAGCAGTATTGATGGCTCCCAATTCCCAGCCATCAGGTATTAAAACATTTTACTATTTCCAAATGTGGCTGACACTGATTTGTCTCTTGCCATTTTGTATTTATAACCCAAGAGCTCGTCGCATTTTTGCTTTGACACGCTTTATGCTCAAGGAACCGCATTTCACTTCTGAAGAATTAAACAATATCAAGATACCCGTTCTACTTCTATCTGGTGATCATGACATGATTAAAGCAAGTGATATTGATTGGATCAGTCAACAATTGCCAGAAGCAACAAACGTTATCATTAAAAACAGTTCTCATTTTATGCTGGGTGATCAGTATGAAAAAGTATTAAAAGAAATAAGGAGATTCTATGATGTCATCACAAAATAGAGCTTGCTTACAAGTCAAAAATATAGTCTTTGGTGAAGGTATTCCTAAGATTTGCCTGCCAATAGTTGATACAGCACACAAAGATATCATTCAAACAATCGACCGTTATGAAACGCTTGATGACTGGGATGTTGTTGAAATACGTCTTGATTTCTTTGCGAATCTGATGGATGACGAGGCGGTTAAAGCTTTATTACAGGATGTTTACAAACATTGTCAACATGTTGTCTTAGTCACCATTCGTACAAAATTGGAAGGTGGACAAATTGATTTGACTAAAGATGACTACTGTCATCTGATTAAGATAATCATCGACTGTGGTGCAGCCGATATTATTGATTTGGAGCTGTCACTTGGCGAAGAGCGTTTAAGAAGTCTGATTGAAGATGCCAAGTCACATGATATCGTGACATTAATTTCTTCGCATGATTTTAAAGAAACACCTGATAATGGAGAACTTGCAAGACGTTTGACCTTAATGGAAGCATTAGGCGGTGATTTATTAAAACTTGCTTGTATGCCTCAGACAGAAAAAGATGTCGTTCGTCTTCAGGATGTAACCTTTGATTGTGCTAATACTTTGCATCAGCCTTTGATTACAATGTCTATGGGACAAATGGGCATCTTAACACGTGTGACTGGTGAACTTTATGGGTCAACGATGACTTTTGCGACTGCAGGTAAACCTAGTGCACCTGGACAGATACCTTTGGAAGATATGGTACAAGTGTTGGATGTGATCCATTATGATTGATTTAGCGCATGCATTAAAAGCTTTCACTGAGTATGTGAATGGTTTTGATCGTACTCAGGAAGCTATAGAATTAAAATATGTTCACAGTATTGAAGTCATGAAGGTTATGAAACAACTGGCCAATAGTCTTAAGTTAAGTGATGAACTTTGTGATCTGGCATGTTTGATTGGATTGCTTCATGATTATGGCCGCTTTGAACAATGGCAGACTTATCAAAGTTTTCGTGATGATTTAACAGTTGACCATGCTGATTTTTCAGCACGACTTTTATTTGAAGAAGGGGCTATTCGTCATTTTATTGATGACAGGAAATATGATGCAGTTATTAAAGAAGCAATTATTCATCATAATAAATATGCCATTACAGGTGAGCATGATGAATTGACATTGCTTATGTGTCAGTTGATTCGTGATGCTGATAAGATTGATAATTTCCGCGTTAAAGAAGTGATGCCTGTTGATATCATTTTGGGATGTTCTATTGAAGATATTAATCATCAAACCATCACACCAGAAGTCTATGAACAATTTGCTAATCATCAATTGATTGTTCGTGAGACACGTCGCACTCAGCTTGATATGTGGTTATCCTATATTGCATTTATTTTTGACTTAAACTTTGATCAAAGCCTTGACTATATTCAAAGTAAAAACTATATCAATCGTTTATTTTCAATGGTTGATCCTGTGGATTCAA
The DNA here is from genome assembly GCA_017633115.1 of Erysipelotrichaceae bacterium. Taxonomy (GTDB): domain Bacteria; phylum Bacillota_I; class Bacilli_A; order Erysipelotrichales; family Coprobacillaceae; genus RGIG9341. The sequence continues at coordinate 3,014 of JAGBPZ010000148.1, forward strand.
AGGTCAAAAGCCAATATCTGACCCTACAACAAATTGCAAATGATTATGCGTACAGATAATGTACGCATTTTTTGATACAATTCTATTCTTTTTTTGAAAGTTAGTTTATAATAAAAGTGTGGATATTAAAAAAAGGAGGATATATTGAATGAGTTTACCTAAAAATTTCTTATGGGGTGGCGCACTTGCTGCTCATCAGTTTGAAGGTGGCGTTTTAGAAACTTCTAAAGGTTTCTCAGTTGCTGACGTTATGACAAACGGTACTAAAGATACACCACGTGTCATCACTGACGGTATCGTTGAAGGTTTATATTATCCTAACCATAAGGGTAATGACTTCTATCATCATTGGAAAGAAGACATTGGCTACATGGCAGAAATGGGCTTCAAATGCTTCAGAACTTCTATCGCATGGACTAGAATTTTCCCTAAGGGCGACGAAGATCAGCCAGATGCAGAAGGTTTGAAATTCTATGATGATATCTTTGATGAACTGCTCGCTAATGGTATTGAACCAGTTATCACATTATCTCATTTCGAAATGCCTTATCATCTTGCAAAAGAATACGGTGGATTCTTAAATAGAAAGACCATTGATTTCTTCGTTAAATTCGCAAAAGTCTGCTTCGAACATTATAAAGATAAAGTTAAATATTGGATGACATTTAACGAAATCAACAACCAGATGAACGTTAATAATGATATCTTTGGTTGGACAAATTCTGGTGTTCACTTCGCAGATTATCCTGATAAAGAAAAAGCTATGTATCAGTGTGGTCTTTATGAATTAGTTGCTTCAGCTAAAGCAGTTAAAGTTGGTCATGAAATCAATCCTGATTTCTTAATTGGTAACATGATTGCCATGGTTCCATATTATCCATTCAGCTGCCGTCCAGAAGACCAGACATTAGCTCAGGAAATGATGCATCAGCGTTATTTCTGGTCTGACACTCAGATCAGAGGTCATATTCCTGCTTATGCAATCAAGATGTTTGAACGTAATGGTTGGGACTTAGACTTCACTGAAGAAGATAAACAGGCATTAAAAGAAGGTACAGTTGATTACTTAGGCTTCTCTTACTACATGACTAATACTCTTGACTCTACAGTCACAAGAGATGTTTCTAAAGCATTAGATGGTTCTGCAGCTAACTCAGTTGCTAACCCATTCATCAAAGTTTCTGACTGGGGCTGGGCAATTGACCCTGAAGGCTTAAGATATGCATTATGTGCTTTCTATGAAAGATACGAAATCCCACTATTCATTGTTGAAAACGGCTTTGGTGCAATCGACGTGAAAGAAGCAGATGGCAGCTGCCATGACCCATATAGAATCGATTACTTACGTGCTCATATCAAAGCTATGAAGAAAGCTGTTGAATATGATGGTGTTGATTTATTAGGTTATACACCTTGGGGCTGCATCGACTGCGTATCATTCACAACTGGTGAAATGAAGAAACGTTATGGCTTCATCTATGTAGACCGCAACAATGATGGTTCAGGTTCTTGTGATCGTTCTAAGAAGGATTCATTCTACTGGTATAAGAAAGTCATCGCTTCTAACGGTGAAGAATTAGACTAATAGAACTTACAAATAATTAATTTATAACCATCCTTAATGAAGGGGCAGTGCTGATGCACTGCTCTTTCTTTTTGTTTACGAAAATGAACTATGCCCAAGAGTCATTTAGTTTCGAAACAACAAAACTTTTTGGACAATGTAAGCGTTTTCGGTTATAATTATAAGTGGAAGAAAACAAAGGGAGGAATTATAAGATGAGTTTTCCAAAAGGATTTTATTGGGGTGGCGCAACTGCAGCTAACCAGTTAGAAGGTGCTTGGAACGAAGACGGTAAAGGCGTATCTATTTCAGATATTTCTACTGGTGGTTCAGCTACTCAATCTAAACGTATTACACCTGTATTTGAAGAAGGTACTTATTATCCTTCTCATGTCGCAATTGATCATTATCATCGTTTTAAAGAAGACATTGCATTATTTGCAGAAATGGGCTTCAAAATCTATCGTTTCTCAATTAACTGGACAAGAATTTTCCCTACTGGATTCGAAGAAGAACCAAATGAAAAAGGTTTGAAATTCTATGAAGAATTAATTGATGAATGTAATAAATATGGTATTGAACCATTAATCACAATTTGTCACTACGAAATCCCATTTGAAATGGTTAAAAAGTTCAATGGTTTTGCAGGCAGAGAAAGTATTGATTGCTATGTCAGATACTGTAAAGCTATTTTTGAAAGATATAAGGGCAAAGTTAAATATTGGCTGACTTTCAACGAAATCAATAATGGTACAAACCCTGTTGGTGGTTTCTTAGCTCTTGGTGTTTTAAATGAACTTGATAAACCAACTGAATTCCAGAATCCAAAAGATGACCCACAGGCTCGTTTCCAGGCATTACATCACTGCTTCGTTGCTTCTGCATTAGCAGTTAAGATGGCACATGAAATCGATCCTAACTACAAAGTTGGCTGCATGCAGATCATGGCTACTTCTTATCCATTAACAGCTGACCCAGTTGACCAGGTATTAAATCAGCAGCATAACCACAGAATGAACTGGTTCTGCTCAGACGTACAGTGCCGTGGTTACTATCCAAGTTACATGAACAGATACTTCAAAGAAAACAACATCGACACTTCTTACATTTTAGATGGTGATGCAGAAATCTTAAAAGCAGGTCCTGTTGATTTCTATACATGCTCTTACTACATGAGCTTCTGCCAGACAGTTCATACTGAAGGTGCAGGCGAAGTTGCTGGTAACATGATGGGTGGCGTTGCTAACCCTTATCTGAAAGCTACTGACTGGGGCTGGCAGATTGACCCTATCGGTTTACGTTTCAGCTTGAATGAAATCTATGATCGTTATCAGCTTCCTATTATGGTCGTTGAAAATGGTATGGGTGCTTATGACAAGGTTGAAGAAGATGGTATGGTTCATGATGACTACAGAATCGATTATCTCCGTCAGCACATTGAACAGATGGGCGAAGCTGTTGATGATGGCGTAGACCTAATTGGTTACACAACTTGGGGATGCATTGACTTAGTATCAGCTTCAACTGGTGAATATGCTAAACGTTATGGCTTCATCTATGTTAATAAACATGATGATGGTTCTGGTGACTTTGCAAGAAGCAGAAAGAAGAGCTTCTATTGGTATAAGAAAGTTATCGAAACTAACGGTGCAGATTTAGACTAATCATTTAATAGAGGAGGCGCATTGTCGCCTCTTTTCTTTTGGATATGATTTTTTCTCGGAAAAGAAAAAAGGTATGTTATGATAACTATAAGAGGTGATAAAGATTATGAGTGCGTTTATTGGGTCTTTAGAAACAATCTTATATGATATCGTTGAAATCAGTACTTTCCTGTGTGAAATATTTGGGGTATTGGTACTGGTTTTTACAGTCGTCAAAGGTTTTGTTGAATGGATCAGAGATGGTAAAAATGTCAGACTTGATTTAGCGGAAGGTATTGCGATGGCCCTGACCTTTAAAATGGGTGGTGAAGTTTTACGTACCGTTATCGTTCGTACATGGGCAGAGCTTGGTATCCTTGGGGCAGTCATTGTCCTACGTGGTTTGTTGACATTCCTGATTCAATGGGAAATTAAAAACGAAAAACAAGAACTTGAACATATGGCTGATGAACTTTAACCATATGTTTTTTTTGTCTTAAGGCATCAAAAAAAGCCCCGAAGGGCTTTTTAAATTGATTATTTATCTAAGAAGACTTTGTTTGCAGGAACAGGACCGCCAATGCCTTCTTCACCAAGTTTAGTGGCAATTGCCTGTAATGCAGAGAAGTAAACATCCCAGTAATTAGCACTTTCACACCATAATCTAACTGTGTAAGTTAAACCAGCAGGAACACCAGCAACTGGAGAAACAAATGGAGCAGGGTCTTGTAAGACTAATTCGTTTTCAGCAACAACACCCAAAATAACTTCACGTACATGTTCAATTGATTCAGCACCAGAAATGTTGAAAGTTAAATCAACACGACGAAGTTTTTCTGAAGAGAAGTTAATGACATTCGCATTCATCAAACCGCCATTTGGAATAGTGATAGCTTTATTATCTACTGTAGTGATGACTGTGTAGAATAATTTGATTGCTTTAACAGTACCTTCTTCACCACCAGCATTAACATAATCACCAACGTTGAATGGACGGAAGATCAACAACATGATACCACCGGCAAGGTTTGTCAGAGCACCCTGTAATGCTAAACCAACAGCGACACCACATGAAGCAATAACAGCGATGATTGAAGATGTATCAACACCAAGAACGTTGATGATACCAACAATCATGAACATGTAGAGGGCCCACTTAACAACACTGATAGCGAAAGCAGAAATTGTAGGATCTAATTCTGTAATCTTTTTAACCTTCTTTAATGAAGCAACAATACGACTGATGACAATACGACCAACGATGTAGATCAATAACGCCAGAAGAATATTACCGGCAGCACTAGTGGCCATACCTAATAGTTTGTCAACCATAATTTTTCCTCCTATATGTGTTTTCTATATCTCTATTCTAATCAAAACAAAAAAGTTTTTCATCAAAAAACAGTCGTAGTTATAAATATTGTTTGATTTCGGATAAACCGATAAATGTGAGACTGTGATGAAACCAACTTGGGATGAATTACAAATCGATTCGTCATACAATAATAGTGGTGATGATGATGAAATGTCCTCGATGCGGCAATCGTGATCCACATTTGATTGGTCAACTTAATGGCCGTTACTACTGTCGTGCGTGTATTCAGTTTAACCGCCAATTTTTAGATGAACAACACTTTGACAAACCACAGATACAAACAGTCCATGAGACTGTGACTTATCATTTAGATTTTGTGCTGTCAACTCAGCAACAAAAGATATCTGATCAATTAATTCTCAATTACGAGCGCGGTATCAATACATCTGTCATGGCAGTATGTGGCTCGGGGAAAACAGAAATGACTTATGCCGTAATTGCTAAAGTCATCAATCGTGGTGGCAGAGTCTGCTTTGCGATTCCTCGACGGGCATTATGTGTTGAACTCTATGAGCGCATTAAGGCGCATTTTTCCGGGATCTCGATTGGTTTATTCTATGGTGGTTGTCATCTTCACTATGACGCACCTTTGATTGTCTGTACAACACATCAGCTTTATCGCTTTGTTGACAACCCATTTGAATTGGTATTACTTGATGAAGCCGATGCGTTCCCTTATTACAAAGATCGAGTCTTACAGGCAATTTTAAAGAGCTGTGTCAAGCGATGTTGTATCAAAATGAGCGCTACGCTTTGTGATGACGATCAGAAAGATGGCGAAATCCTCATTATGAACCGTCGTTACCATGGGGCAAATCTTCCGTTGCCTCACATCTTATTAGTTCCCCGACGTTATTGGTTATCATTGATCAAAAAGAAAATCAATCAGATGATAAAGGAACAGAAGCGCATCCTTATATATGTTCCCCTTATTGCTGATGTTCCTCAATACGTCCAACTTCTCAGACCCTGGTTCAGGGTTAAAGGTGTTTCATCACATTCATCAGACATTAATGAAGCTGTCTCTATGTTACGTGACGATCAGATTGATGTTTTAGTCACAACCACGATTCTAGAGCGTGGGATGACAGTTGAAAATGTTCAGGTGTTTGTGATGAACGCCTCACATAAAATCTATGATGAACGAACCTTGATGCAAATTGCTGGTCGAGTTGGTCGTAGTGTCAATTTTCCCAGTGGTGATATTTATTTTATTGATCAATGCTTTTCTAAGGAAATGAAATCATGCATAGCCACTATCAACTCACTCAATCAGGATACTGTTTAGTTTGCCATGAACCTCTTAATAAACGTATTTCCTTGCTGCACCTGATTACGCCTCAATATCTGTGCCTTAAGTGCTTGAAACAGTTAGAAATCGTTCATTCGCTTTATGAGTTTCATGGCTACAAACTATGGATCCTCTATGATTATAATGACTTTTTTCGCGGTTTATTATTTCAATATAAAGGTTTATACGATTATGAACTCAGGGTTGTTTTTCTCCACCAGTTTCGCTCCTGGCTAATTGATCATTATCATGACTTTGTGATTGCTCCCGTGCCAAGCGATGATCATGACAATCGCATCCGTGGTTTTATGCCCAATGCTGAAATCATCAAAGCAGCAGGCGGTCAACTGTTTACCGGACTTTATAAACGTTATCCTTATAAACAAAGCAGTCAGGATTATTTTAACCGTCGCGAGATTCACGATGTCATTGGTATTAAAGATGTCCATTTGCTTTACCATAAGAAGGTATTGTTGTTTGATGATGTTGTCACATCAGGTCATACGTTGATGACTTGTCTAAGCTTAATTGAAGCTGCTCAGCCCTCAAAGATTGAAATTCTGGTGTTATCTTCACGTTCACGCTTTCGAGAAGCTTATCAAAAGCTTCCTTATTAACAGAAGCTCTGAATGTTGTCAATGAAAATTAGTGTGATTATTGCGTTTTTTTCGCGATTTTGGTATTATTTTCTATGCTTAAGTGCTAAAATGCATAATGTATGTATGAAAGGAGACTTGTATGCCTAAGAAAAAACAAGAAATCAAGAAAAAAGTCAAAAAGAAACTTAAAAAAGAAGGATTAGAACATCAGGAATTAAGCACTGATGCAGTAATCGTTGATTTAGGTGACCATAAAGGTGAAGACATTATCGTCGATTCATTTGAAGACGTTAAAGTTGATGCTAAACCATTACCATTTAGCACAACACCACAGAAAGAAAAGAAAGGTTTTGCAGCACGTTTAAAAAGTGTATTCTCCCAAGATAGCAGCATCTTGAAGAAACTTGAAAAGCAGGCTGATGAAATCTTAGCGTTAGAACCTCAGGTTCAGACAATGAGCGATGAGGAATTAGGTGCACAGACAGTTTTCTTCAAGGAACGCCTTGCAAATGGTGAAACATTAGATGATATCATGATCGAAGCTTATGCAGTTGCCCGCGAAGCAGCATGGCGTGTTTTAGGTCTAAAAGCCTTCAAAGTTCAGATGATGGGTGCGATTTCATTACATAACGGTGATATCGCAGAAATGAAAACAGGTGAAGGTAAAACCTTAACATCTATCTTCCCAGTTTATTTGAATGCCTTAGAAGGTAAGGGTGTTCATGTCGTTACAGTCAATGAATATCTGGCAAAACGTGACTTTACTGACAATGGTAAAGTATTTAAACTGCTTGGCTTAACAGTTGGTTTAAATGAACGTGAATTAGATGCTGATCATAAACGTCGTCAGCATGCATGTGATGTAACTTATACGACTAATGCTGAACTTGGTTTCGATTACCTGAGAGACAACATGGTAAGAGAATACAAAGATAAAGTATTACGTCCATTACACTTTGCGTTGATCGACGAAGTTGACTCAATCTTAATTGATGAATCTCGTACACCATTGATTATTTCAGGTGGTAAGAAGAATACGGCTTAATTGTATGTATCAGCTGACCGTTTCGCAAAGAGCTTAACTGTTGA
>JAGBPZ010000149.1 GCA_017633115.1 Erysipelotrichaceae bacterium
ATTTTGTTGACTGCACCGCTTGGTGCCCTTGGAATTGACTTGACATATAAGCGTTTTTTGAAGCATTCACCTATGTCTCAGTGACAAATTTCATAATATTAATGACATAGTGATAAAATCTCTGATATAATGTATGGTGGCTAGGAGGGGAGACTATGTACGGTACAAGCGGCAAACAATTAAAAGTTGTCGTCATCGAACTTGATGGATGTCTGTTTTCATTGAACCAGTATCGCTTCAACTTTTATAAGAACCAGTGCGTCAAAAAAGGTCTCTCTTTTACGCGTGATCAGTTCTATCCTGCTTTGGGCAGTATGTGGACGATGTATGATGAGTTACCATTAAGTACTTTCTATGATTCCTTAGCGCTTAATGTCAAAGTCGAAAATGACTTAATGAATTATCTGACATTAAAAGGACTTAAGGCTAATGAAGGGGCAAAGGAATTCCTTGACTATTGTCATCAAAAAGGCATGAAAGTTGTGGCAATGTCAACACACCGTACAGAAGATGCCATCAAGTATTTGAAGAAGGGTGATATCTATCACAAAGTCGATTATGTCATGGGCAGTGATACGAAATTGAAGCCTATTCCTTCAAATGAAATGTTGACTTTTGTTTTGAAGAAATATGGTGCAACTGCAGCTGAATCAATCATGATCACTTCATTGCGTTCAATTCTGATGACAGCCAAAGATCTTGGTATGAACGTCATCTATTACAAGGATTTAGTTGAACCAACTGATTATGAGAGACAAAACAGTTATTCAATTGCGACAAGCTTTTATGAAGCACTCAACGATATGATCTTTGGTCAGTATGAAGATTACAGCATGTTTGAAACTCTGCTCGGCATGTCCGATACAAGTTCTATGCAGGACTTAGAAGCTGTGCGATATCATTTACAGCAGGTTTATGCTGATGATTCCAATATCATGAATATCGTTAACCGTACTTATGAATATAAGCTTTCAGAAATGTCATCAAAGCCACGCTTTGTTTTCGATGATGAAGATGAACCGTTGACAGAATCACGTATCCTTAACAAAGGCGTAACGCGCCAGGATATCATGCGTACTTATAAGGATTATCCAGTTGAAAGTGATGAAGAAGTGGCAGTGATTCAGGAAATCACTCCAGAACAACGTCTGAAAGTTGCATTATCAGAATCACAAAGTTCTGCTTTGACGGATGTCATCAATCAGATTATGAGTCAGCCTGAAGTCAATGTTTATGGCAAACAGGAGACAAACGAGCAGAAAGAAGATGATTACAGTGATACTATCATTGATCGTCTTGCGAATGAGACGATCGAAGAAGAAACTGTAACCACAGTTGTTGAGAAGCAGGAAGAGGAAGAAGTCGAAAGACCTGATATTTATCTCGACCATTTCAAAAACGGTAAAAAAGACGACGAAGAAGAGGAAGTCGTCATAACAAAGAGTGGTATTCATCTTGATTTTAAAGATATGTTCTCTGACAGTGTTTTTGTCCTGTTCGTGAGTATCTTTATGACCTTTATTGGTGCTATTATTTATGTTGCGCTAATCGACCTGTTTGATAACAATAAGCTTGGAGTCATTTCTACTCTGGCAACATTATATATGAAGCTAGCCGATGCCATTGTTGGGGCTGTAATATCAATTCTGCATGTCATCCATTTGGCACCATCTTTCAATAATTATCTCAATGCCAATCCTGTATTCTCGCCATTTGCCTTACATATTTTCCATGGCTTTATCTTGAATTGTATTGTCATTGTTTTAATTGAAACAGTAATTTCAATGAGAAAATCAGATCAATAATTAGGACTTACAGTTGTGCTGTAAGTCTTTTTTCTCGATACAAATAAAACCGTATGCCACTAAGTTGACATACGGTTTTATTTATTGACAGTATTTTTGATATGCATACTGTATTGCTATGATGGTTTTTGAATCAGTGATTTCACCTGTAAAAATCATTTCATATGCTTTAGTAAGAGGCATTTTGATAATATTCAGGTTTTCATCAGGATCACTTTCCAGGGCATCTTTGACTTCCTTAAAATCCAAAGCTTCATAAAGACGAATAACTTCACTGCAATAGCCAGGAGTCGCAACGATTGGACAAATGAGATTCATTGTTTGTGCACGGCGTTTAGTTTCTTCTTCAAATTCTCTAAAGGCAGCCAATTGTGGATCTTCATTTTCTTCAAGTTTTCCAGCAGGGATTTCAATCATATCCTGACGCAATGTATAACGATACTGTTTGACAAGCAGGATACAACCATCTTCAATGGCGAGAATACCAACACCACCATGGTGGAAAACCATTTCGCGATAAGCGAGCATGCCATTATCACATTCGACCTGGTCTTTCTTGACAGTAAAGATATGACCTTCAAATATTGTTTCACTGTTGATTTGTTTTTCCATTGGGTATCACCTCAGAGCCATTGTATCATAAAACGGTGAACCATTGAACAAAACTGGTGGAAACATGCTATAATGGTTGCGGTGATTATAATGCAAAAACTTATTATTGATGAAAGCTGTGACAATCAGCGTATTGACAAATATTTGAAAAAAGTCCTTAATCGTGCCCCATCTTCACTTATATATAAGATGCTGCGAAAAAAAGATATTAAAGTCAATGGTAAAAGAGTCAAAGAAAATTACATTGTCCACAGTGGTGACATAGTAGAGATGTTTTTATATGACGATAAGTTTGCTCAGTATTCATCACCAAAAACAATTTATGATCTGCCTGTCACATTTGATGTTGTTTATGAAGATGAGCACATCCTGATCGTCAATAAACCAACAGGGTTACTGGTTCATGAAGATGAAAATGAATCATTGAATACTCTTGATCATCAGGTGTTGAACTATTTGTATCAAAAAGGTGATTATGATCCATCAATTGACCGCGGTTTTATTCCTGGTCCTGTTCATCGTCTAGACCGCAATACCAGTGGTCTGGTCATATTTGGGAAGGATTTAAAGGCACTTCAAGATCTTAATGAAATGATGAAAAAGCGTCATTGTGTCGACAAAACATATTTGACAATTGCCAAAGGCAAAGTAAGTGATGCCACACTTAAAGGCTATGTCAAAAAAGAAGCCAATGAATCACGAGTTCGTTTTGTTAAACCGGATGTGCCTGGTGCACAATATATGGAAACGATTGTCAAAGCGATAGATGCCCGTGAAGACTGTTCATTAGTAGCTGTCACGCTAATCACAGGTCGTACTCATCAGATTCGTATTCATATGGCTTCAATTGATCACCCAATCATGGGAGATGGTAAATATGGCGATTTTGCCTGGAATAAAGAGATCCGTCAGCGATTCCATTTGAACCATCAATTGCTTCACGCACAAAGCCTCACATTTACAGAACCAATTGGTTCGATGAAATATCTGAAAGGGAAAACATTTACTGCTGAACTTCCACAACAATTTAGAAAAATCATGAACACTTGCTTTAAATAGAAGAATAAAAATATTATAATAAAGTCAACGAGGAGGACATAGGAAGTATGAAATATTATATTGGTATTGACTTAGGCGGTACAAATGTACGTACTTTATTAGTAGACGAAAAGGGCGAAATCTATAGCGAAGTTAAAGGCCCTTCACAGGCGCAGGATGGACCTGATGTTGTTTATAGTATTATCACTCAGCAAATTCGTACAGTTGACTACTCAGTATGTGGTGGTTTTGAAGGCGTTGAAGGCATTGGTATTGGTGTACCAGGACCAGTTGACACAGTTAATGGTGTAATGATCATGGCAAGCAATCTGCCAGGTTTTGCGAATTATCCAATCGCTGCAAAATTAAAAGCAGAATTCAATAAGCCAGTTTTCTTAGATAATGATGCAAACGTAGCAGGCTTAGCTGAAGCTGTTTTAGGTGCAGGTAAAAATTATCCTACAGTTTATTACATGACAGTTTCTACTGGTATCGGTGGTGCATTTGTAGTTGATAAAAAATTAATTTCTGGTGGTCGTGGCCATGCTGGTGAAATCGGCAATATCATCGTTAAACCAGGTGGATACAAACAGGGTGCTTTAAATCCTGGTGCTGCTGAAGGTGAATGCTCAGGTACAGCTATCACTCGTAAAGGTAAAGCTTTAATTGGTGATCAGGTTAAACATGCAGGTCATGTCTTTGAATTGGCTGCAGAAGGCAATGCATCTGCACAGGCATTAAGAGCTGAAGTTATCGATGAATTATCAACATTACTCGCAAATATTGCCCATACTGTTGACCCACATTGCTTCGTTATTGGCGGTGGTGTCATGAAAGCACGCAAATATTTCTTTGATGATTTAAACAAAGCTTTCAACTCTAAGATTCATGTAGGTATGCAGAATCATATTCCACTATTAGAAGTTGAACTTGAAGACTGTGGTGCAATTGGTGCAGCAATGTTACCAATGACTCAGCTATAAGCTGATAAATGTTATCAAATGAGACTATTGACAGTGACGTCAATAGTCTTTTTTTGTTTAAATCACTTTTTTAAAAAAGTGGGATAAAACTTCTAAGTATCAGTCATATATATTTAGGAGGTAAATTATGATATTAGGATCCAGTAAATCTTATCCACCTTACATTTAAGAATGATTATCTATTCAAATGAGCTCTTCAAAGCGAAGATGCAGGATGAGTACGGAGACTATCTGACTGATAAGATGCAGTCACATATTGTTCATCTGCCTGACATCAATGAACTGCTAGAAAGTAAGAGCATAGAAGAACTGTCACTTGTTGAAGCAATTGTCCATCTCTTTGATATAGGGAAAACAGATGGTACAATAGAATTATCAAGATAGTACCAGCAGATGGCTGTGTTGATGGACAAGAAAGAAAAACTCAATGAGGATGAGAGACTGCGCTACCAGATTGAATCATGTGAATGATTCAGATAGGTGCAGGTGGCCCATATGAATGACGCAAGAAGTGAAGGATTAGTTCAAGGACTTGCCCAAGGAGAGACTAGAGTTACTTTGGTAATATGTTTACTAATTGATGATGGTAAACCCGATTTGATTGAAAGAATCGCTATGGATAAAGATTTTAGAGAACAGCTCTATAAAGAATATCATATTGATTAAGAATACTTTTGAAAGACCTGCTTATCAGATCTTTCGTGTTTGAATAAAAGGATAGCTAAGGAGAAATACATGATATTTGTTTTTGACATTGATGATACACTTTATGATTTAATGGCACCTTTTGAAGCGGCTTATGACATTTGTTTAAAACATAAAACAGATGTTGACTGTTTAACTTTGTTCAAACGCTCACGCATTAATTCAGATGTTGTTCTAATGAAAGAAAAAGCTGGATTGATTTCTCCTAATGAATGTTTTTATGAACGAATGAAGATGACATGTGATGATTTTAGAATTACATTTTCACGAGAAGAGAGTAATCGTTTTGAAAGCATTTATCGTGAAGCGCAAAATCATATCGAACTCTATCCAGAAATGGAAGCGGTGCTTGATTTTTGTGAGGTACATCAAATCGAGATGGTAATACTCACTAATGGCAATCATGATAATCAGGGACATAAGATTGATTGTCTGAATTTACATCGCTGGTTTGATGATGACCATATCTTTATTTCCGGTGATATAGGTTATCATAAGCCAGAACCAGGTGCGTATCGCTATGTTGAAAAGGCTATAAATGTTAAATCTGATGAATTATGGTATATAGGAGATACTTATGAAAGTGATGTTCAGGGACCTCATGAAGCATCCTGGCATACAATCTTTATGAACCACCGCAAGCGTCAACATGAACACAATGTGGCTGATTTCACGCTCACTGATAGGAAAGATTTAATAAAAATTATTGAGGAGTTGATTGAAAATCAGTCTCACATAATATAATGTGCTACAATAAAATCAGGTGATGAAAATGAAAGCAAAGAAATATCGTTTTAACGGCAAAAAAATCTGCCATTTAAGAGAACTCCCAACTAATGCATCACAGGATGATGTCAACGAACAAGATATTATTGCGAGGACCGCTCGTAATATTAAGAAAATGTCAAAACTGCAGGAAAAGCTTTATGCTGATGGACGTGAAGGTTTGATTATTGTGTTCCAGGCGATTGATGCTGCTGGTAAAGATTCAACAATTGAACATGTTTGTAAAGGTCTCAATCCTCAAGGTGTCATCGTTCACAGTTTTAAGGCGCCTACTTCTGAAGATTTGGCACATGATTATTTATGGCGTGTCAATAAATGTCTGCCAAGACGTGGTGAGATTGCGATTTTAAACCGCAGTCATTATGAAGATGTCATTACAGTCAAGATTCATGAAATGCAAAAAAACTATAAGATGGCTGAACGTACAATTGGTAAAGATACACAAGTATTCTTTGAAGAACGCTATAAACAGATTTGTCATTATGAATCATATCTTTATCAAAACAGCTATCGTATAGTAAAAATTTTCTTGAATATATCCAAAGACGAACAAAAGAAACGCTTCCTCAATCGTATCGATCGTCAGGACAAGAACTGGAAATTTTCTTCAAGTGATTTAAAAGAACGTGCTCTTTTTGATACTTACGTTGATCAGTTTGAAGAAGTCATCAATGCCACGGCTAAACGTCATGCATTGTGGTATGCATTACCTGCAGATGATAAATGGTACACTCGTTATCTGGTGACAGAAATCATTCTTGATGAATTAAATAAATGTCATCCTGATTATCCAGATTTACCTGATGAAGAAAAAGCGCGTCTGGAAGAGGCACGCCTAAAATTAATGAATGAATAAATGAAAATGACGGTATCAAACCGTCTTTTTCTTTCTGTACATGATTGTAAGTCTATTAAAGACAAACTTTCAAGACACTTTAATTTTATATTTGTTCGTGCTACAATACACACGATATCAAGAAGGAGGACAAATAGATGGCTAGAATTGTATTAGGTTTAAGTGGTGGCGTAGACAGTGCTGTTGCCGCCTATGTCTTGAAGCAACAAGGACATGAAGTTGTGTGCGTGTTCATGCGCAACTGGGATAGTTCTTTAAATAATGATATTTTAGGCAACCCAACAAACAATAATGATATTTGTCCTCAGGAACAGGATTACAACGATGCTAAAGCAGTCGCTGAATGCTTAGGTTTGGAAATTCGTCGTGTCGACTTTATCAAAGAGTATTGGGATCAGGTCTTTACCTATTTCCTAGAAGAATATGCTAAGGGTCGAACACCTAATCCAGATATCCTCTGTAATAAGCATATTAAATTTAAAGCATTCCTGGATTATGCAAAGTCTATTGATGCTGATTATATTGCGACTGGTCATTATGCTCGTGTTGTTCATGGCGAAAATGGATCAGTCATGCTTCGTGGAGTTGACAATAATAAGGATCAGACCTATTTCCTTTGTCAGCTTTCTGAAGCACAGTTATCCAATGCCTTGTTCCCAATTGGTGAACTGACAAAGCCGGAAGTGCGTCAAATTGCGATTGATTTAAATCTGCCTGTTGCAAACAAGAAAGATTCAACTGGTATCTGCTTTATTGGTGAACGTGATTTTAGAGAATTTCTCAAAAACTACATTCCTGCTAAATCAGGGAAGATCGTCAATTATGCAACAGGTGATGTGTTAGGTGAACATCAAGGTATCATGTATTACACGATTGGTCAGCGTAAAGGTTTAAATATCGGTGGTAAAGGTGGCCCTTGGTTTGTCATTGGTAAAGAATATGATCGTAATATTCTTTATGTAGCTGAAGGTGATTCTAATCAGTGGCTCTTATCTCATGGCACTTTGGTGACTGATGTCAACTGGATTGGTGATAAACCAGAAGGTGAATATGACTGTACCGCTAAATTCCGTTATCGTCAGAAAGACAATGATGTTTCTTTACATTTCATTGATGACACAACTGTTTATGTCACTTTCAAAAAGCCAGTTAAGGCTGTGACACCTGGTCAGGCAGCCGTATTTTATCAGGGAGAAGTATGCCTTGGTGGTGGCACTATTGAACATGTTTATAAAGATGGAAAGGTAATTGACTATCTATGATGGAATACACCGGAGTGATCACTCATGTTCGCTTTTATTCCCAGGACACAAAGTTTATTGTAGCGACATTTGACAGTCAGGAAGAGGACAAACCTTTTACGATTACTGGCAGTATGTCTTATGTCTATGAGAATGAACGCTATCGTATTAAAGGTGAATTCGTCATGCATCCCCGCTATGGACAACAGTTCCAAATCCAGTCATATGAGATTATTCTTGCTGATAATCGAGATGACATCATTCATTATCTATCTTCACCTTTATTTAAAGGTATTGGTAAGATGCAGGCAGAAAAAATTGCAGATGCATTAGGTGATGATGCCTTGAATATGATTCGTGAAGATCCATCATGTCTGGAAATTGTTCCGGGAATGACGCAACGCAAAATGGAAGCCATTGTCAAAGTCATGAATGATCAAAGCTTTGATCAACAGGTCTTATCCTTTTTTATGGAACATGATTTATCGACCCGTTTTATGGGTGTGATTACTTCGTTCTATAAAGATGATACTTTGACGATTCTTAGAAATAATCCTTATCAATTGATCGACGATATTGATGGAATAGGCTTTAAAAGTGCTGATACGCTGGCAATGAAGATTGGTTTTACAATTGATGATCCACATCGATTGACAGCAGCAGTTAAAGCAGCGCTTAATGCTTTATGTTTTGCGACTGGTAGTACTTATGCAAGTCACGATGATATCAAAAAAGCTTATCATCGTTTGATTCAGATAGAAGAAGATCAGTTTGATGAGTATCTCGAAGCCAATATTAATGCGCACTCTATCGTTCAAGAAGAAGACCGTTATTATACAAAAGAGCTCCATGACTCTGAAGTGACAATTGCCTCTTATTTCAAACGTTTTCGTCGCATTATGGCAGAAGAGTTTGATGAGGAGGAAGTAGCGACGAAATTAAAAAATATCGAAACCCAACTGGGAATCGATTATGATGAAATCCAAAAGGATGCCATCACGACATTTCTAAAAGAACCAGTCATGATTTTAACGGGTGGGCCAGGTACTGGTAAAACGACTATTGTACAAGGTATTCTGAAGCTTTACCGAGCCTTTCATCCCGATGAAGAGATTGCTTTGGCAGCACCAACAGGAAGAGCAGCTAAACGTTTATCAGATTTGTCAGGCATTGAAGCAACGACGATCCATCGTTTATTGAAATGGGACATGCATACAAATCACTTCTCAAAAAACGAGACTGATCCTTTAGATGTTCAGTTGCTTGTTGTAGATGAATTCTCAATGGTTGATTCATTGTTGATGAGCAATCTGCTGAAAGCTGCGCCTCGGGTGAGAAAAATCATTTTGATTGGCGATGATCAACAGTTGCCATCAGTTTCCCCAGGACGCGTTCTTGCCGATTTGATTGAAAGTCAAAAGATTCCTGTCATTGCCCTCAATCATGTTTATCGTCAGGAAGAGGGTAGTGGTATTGTTTCACTGGCCCATAGCATTCGTAATGATGTTTATGACTCATCGATTTTTGGTGAACATAATGATATTCATTTTACTTTATGTCAGAATTATGAAGTTGTGCCTTATGTCAAGCATGTTGTATCAAAAGCCATTGAAAATGGCTATGATGTCGATGATATCCAGGTACTAGTGCCTATGTATAATGGCGTGGCCGGTATTGATGCTCTCAATATTATGCTTCAGGAACTCTTTAATCCTGCTGATTCTTTTAAACAGGAATTACAGGTAGGACGTCGTTTGTATCGTGAGGGTGATCGCGTGCTTCAGCTCAAGAATCGTCCCGATGATGATGTCTATAATGGTGATATTGGCACGCTTGTGGAAATCATTCCTAAAGCAATGGA
The DNA here is from genome assembly GCA_017633115.1 of Erysipelotrichaceae bacterium. GTDB lineage: Bacteria > Bacillota_I > Bacilli_A > Erysipelotrichales > Coprobacillaceae > RGIG9341. The sequence continues at coordinate 9,888 of JAGBPZ010000149.1, forward strand.
TGCCAATCAGCATGATCGTATGATTGTGGATTTTGATGGTAATTTTGTCGAATATCCAAGTACAGATTTTAATAACTTGACCCATGCTTATTGCATGTCAGTGCATAAATCACAGGGTAATGAATTTAAAATTGTGGTAATGGCAGCACTTAGTGATTATCGCATCATGATGCGTAAAAATCTCTTATATACAGCTATTACTCGTGCAAAACGTTCACTATTTATCCTTGGCTCACATCAGGTATTCACAAATGGACTAAAACGAGTTGATGATGAACGTCGTTTAACAACTTTAACGTCAAGGATGACCCGCAATATGAGAATTGCGGATTTCGAAGATTAATCATAAGCAGAAGAGATAAGACATTTGTCTTTTCTTTTCTGTTTTTATTTTTCTGATATAATGGGTATAAGGGTGTGATGCTTAATGGAAATAAGGGTATTAAGATATTTTCTTGCGGTTGCGAGAGAAGAGAATATTACTAAGGCAGCTGAAGTTTTGCATATAACTCAGCCAACGCTAAGCCGCCAGCTGGCTATGCTTGAAGAAGAAACGGGTGTTAAACTGTTTAAACGCAGCTATCATAAAATTGTTTTGACAGAAGAAGGGGTTTTACTTCGTCAACGTGCACAGGAAATCGTGGATCTGGCTGATCGTACATTAGAAGATTTATTGATACAGGATAATGAAATAGAAGGGCAAATTATTGTTGGTGCAGGTGCTTTAAAAGCAATGGACATTATGGCTAAACTGATGGAAACTTTTAGAAAACAGTATCCAAAAGTCACTTTCAATATCGTTACTGGTACTGCAGACGATATCACGGAACGTATGGATCGTGGTACCATTGACATAAGCGTGGTCCTTGAACCTGTTGATAAAACACAATACGATTATATTGAATTAGATGAAGAACCCTATTGTGTATTGATGAAGGTTGGTGATCCGCTTGCAGATGAAGATTTTGTGACCAGAGAAGATTTATTAAAACGTTCATTGATTTTGCCATTACGCTTAAATATCCGTTCTCAACTCTATCACTGGTTCCAAATGGACCATAATGAAGTCAATGTTCACTACCATGGCAACTTGAGTGAAAACAGTGTCTATCTTGTCGAAAATACAGATTCTCTATTATTGATGAGTGAAGGCTCTTTACCATATATTGATAACCGTTTATTTAAAAAGATGCCTATAAATCCACCGATGAGTTCTCAGGCAATAGTTGTCTGGCGACAGGAAGCTTCTTATAGTAAACCAGTTCAGAGATTTATTGAATTTTTAAAAGATGAATTATTGTAAGGCACCTTGTGGTGTCTTTTTGTTTTAGCTAATAAAATGCCTAAAAAGCATAATTATATGTATAAAATAGGTATTTTACATATTTTAATAAGTGTCATATAATTAAATCATAGAAAGAATAAAGTTATCAATAATGTTAGAAAAGAGGGAGAGTATGGAAAAGAAATTCTCTATGCGCTACATTTTAGTTATGATAGCGACATGTGGTTTAATCGCTTCGAGTGTCGGACTTCAGACAAATATTTCAGGACTATTCTTTAATCCGATTGCTGAATCATTTGGAATTATGAAAGGTGCTGTAAGTATGACACTTACCATCAGTAACCTGATCTTTGCGCTTGGTGGTATGATCGCTCCAAGATTAATTAAAGAACAGAACCTTAAATTGATGGTTATCGCTGGTACAGCTATAGAAGCCGGTGGTACGATCTTATTAAGTATGGCACCAAATATTATGTTTATGTATATCCTCAATGCCATCAGAGGTTTTGCTGCTGGGGTGTTAGGATTCGTTATTGTCACAATCATCATTAGTAACTGGTTCAAGGAAAGTGTTGGTCTGATGACAAGTATTGCTTTAGGTTTTAGTGGTGTTGCAGCAGCAATTTTCTCACCAATCATTTCTTCAGTGATTGCTGGTGGTGGTTGGAGAGTTGGTTACCTGGTTGCAGGTATTTTGATTGTTGTTTTTAACTTGCCAGCTGTCTTTTTCCTGCCTGCTTTACATCCTCATACTAAAGGTTTTAAAGCATTTGGCGAAAAAGAAATTATCGAACCTCATCCAACTGGCTTCACAGAAGAAAAACCAGGTCGTAAGATCAGCATTTTCTTAATGATCTTAGCTTGTCTATATGCAGTCATGGCTTGTGGTGCTGGTGCAATGCCACAACATTTCCCAGGCATTGCCGATTCATTTGGCTTTGGTGCCGTTGGTGCGACATTGATTTCAGTCACAATGGTCGCTAATACAGGTGGTAAGATCATCCTTGGCATCTTATCAGATAAACTTGGCTCTCGTTTATCAATCATCTTCTACCTTTGCCTGGCAATTGCAGGTACATTCATCTTCTTAACAATTCATACGAGCTTCTTCATGATCGTTGCTGCAGTCTTATTTGGTATGGTTTATGCTTTAGGTGCTGTTGGTCCAGTTATGATCAGTAAAGATATGTTTGGTTTAGAAAACTATTCAAAAACTTATCCAACTGTTAATATGTGTGGTACGGTCTCCAATGCGATTTTCTCAACAGTCATTGGTTATCTCTATGACTTCTCAGGTAACTACTATTCAACATTATTCCTGATGCTTGGAATGTTATCTATAGGTATCGTTGTAGTCATCGTGGCTTATACACGTAATGATGCAATGTTGGCAAAACAGTAAGTCTATGAAAATCGTTGTCTTAATGGGTAGTCCCAATAAGAATGGCTCTACAAATATTTTAGTTGAACAATTTGTGGCAGGTGCGAAAGCAGCCAAGCATAGTGTTGAGGTATTGGATGTCTGTCATATGAACATTCATCCGTGTACAGGTTGTGTCCGTTGTGGTTATGAAGGTCCATGTGTCCAGAAAGATGATATGTATACCATCAGACAGTCATTGCTCAATTCAGATATGGTTGTCTTTGCTACACCACTTTACTATTATGGTATGTCAGCTCAGTTAAAGACAGTCATTGATCGTTTCTGTTTCTTTAACAGCAGTCTTAACACTCGTCATTTAAAATCTGCTTTACTGACTGTCGCCTGGAATGCTGACGACTGGACATTTGATGCCTTAATGGCACACTACAAAACACTAGTTCGTTATATTAATTTTGAAGATCAGGGACAAGTTTTAGGTTATGGTTGTGGTACAGTCTCGATGACAAGACGTTCATCATACCCACAGGCCGCCTATGACTTAGGAAGAAACCTTTAGGAGGAATAACATGAGTACTTTAATTGCATACTTTAGTGTGAGTGGTACAACTGCTCGAGTTGCCAGACAACTAGCTGATGGCAATAATTTATTGGAAATCAAACCTAAACAGAAATATACAAATGCTGATGTCAATTGGCGCAATAAATCAAGTCGCAGTTCTATTGAAATGAACGATCCAAATGCCAGACCTGAATTGGCTGATACTTCAGCAGACTTATCTCAATATGATACGATTTGTGTTGGCTTCCCAATCTGGTGGTATACAGCACCTCGAATTATTAACACATTCTTAGAAAGTTATGACTTGGCTGGTAAACGTATCATCTTATTTGCAACTTCAGGAGGCAGTGGTATCAATTCTGCTGTAAGAGATTTAAGAGATCATTATCCAAATCTTAATATCGTTGGTGGTCGCTTATTGAATGGTCGTGTCACTCCTGATATCCTATCATCGCTATAAATAAACTACTGATCCATAATCATGAAGGTTATGGATCTTTTTTTCTGATTTTCCGAAACTAAAATCATGGTCATATTATTATTTCTCCTAAAGATGTTTTATATATTTGACAAAAAGTATTTATATGTGTCATCATACTCTTATGATGAAAGCAAAAATAATTAAAAGAATAATCACAATCACAATTACATTAACAATGATCATAGGATCGATGGTCAACGCAAGCGCTGCCAGTGCTCTTAAAATTCATGTCATTAATACTGGTCATGCCGATGCGATACTGCTTGAATATAAGGGTCATTATGCGCTTTTTGATGGTGGTCATGCTGCTCAGTATGGAAAGAATGATAAGGATCGTACCTCTAAGGTTGATAATGAACTTTATGCATATAAACATGATGGCGTAACTTATCGTGGATTCCTGGAAGCTTATCAGAAGTGTACAACTCGTATTGTCAAGCTGGGACCTAAAGCTTACAAAGCGAAAGATCAGATTAAAACGGCAAATAATGTCATTAAAGAGTTTGAGGCGGATAAAAATAATAAGGCCTTTCTCAAAACCAATAGCTTTTTGAAAGATTGTCTTGACTATCAATCAAGCGCCACTAAAAGCGAGTACGAGAGTGCAAAAAATCAATTTGTTGCGATGCAGACTCTCATTAATGAACTGCTCGATATTATCAATCCACCGGTAGATGATGAAGGTGATGATGACGATCTCGCTAAGTATAGTGGGGATGAAGATAAACTAAGAGGCTTTGTATCAGGTGATATGCCAACATTGGCTGATTCTGAAGATACTGAAGAGGTTACTTCAGTAGATGAAGTAAACGCCACTGAAGAAGAACCAGCAGAGGAAGCAACGGATGAGCAAGATTCAGAAGAAATCGTGACTTCAGAAGAAACTGTTGAGGAAGAGGAAGAAATTCCTTCTGATAGTGGTGAGGTAATAGAAGAAGTAACTTCAGAAAAGGGTGTAAAGGCTACTGATCCAAAAAAAGTTGCTCAGGCACAACTTGATTATGTGTATGCGATTGGTTATTTTTTCAATTATGAATTACTATTAGATTTTTATCAGCTTGTTGATTACAGCACAAAATCACAGAATGATACAATTCGTTATTTAAAGCGTCATGGGATCAAGCATTTAGATTATGTCGTATGTTCTCATGCACACCATGACCACATCGGTGGTCTTGCGAGTGTCCTTGTCAATATCGACACTGATCATGTTATCTATAATGGTGCAGGGTATAATACTCGTTATTACCGTATTTTTGATCGTGTTGTACGAGAAAAGACACAAAAGAATGAATTTGACTACACTGTTGCCGATGACGATAAAAATAATACCTTTACTTTAGGTGGAGATGTCTTATTAACAGAATTAACTGATACTGATAGTTTTGCGAACAAATATTATACAAATAAAACATCAAATGCTACCATCAATAATATGGCGTTGGTATGGCGTGTAGATATTAATAATATGTCAATATTACTGACATCAGATGCCGAAAAAGATTGTCAGAACAAAATCATAAAAAATCACCCAAAATTAATAAATGTTGATGTTTTACAAGCACCCCACCATGGTTACAACAATTTCAATGGCAGTCAATACGGTTATTATGAGGATGATGGTCATTCTGCCAATATCGATTTTTGCAACAAGGTTAAGCCTTATTATGTTTTTGTCACGAATGGTAATAGAGACAGTGCAACGCCTTCAAAGCTGGCACGTAAAGATTATAAGATTGCCAACATTTACGTGACGACTGATCAGGTCCATAAAGCCTCTTATGAAGCTATTATTTTATCGATTTTGAGCAATAAGATTACCGTTTTAGATGTAAATAATCGTACTGTTCCTGCTCATACTAAACATGACATTTCTTATAAAGTGACAACCAGTGTCAATGATTCAAAGCAGTCGAACACGCAAACGAAAACAACGACATCATTGCATTATGCATCGACTAAGGTGAAACTTTATAATGGTTATGTTGCTGATCAATTATCAGTTAAGATGGCGACAACCCATTATTATCCGAACGTGTATTATCAGCTTTCGTCTAAAGATTCAGGTTATTCTAACTCAAAATGGGTCAAAGGTAATACAGCAACCTTAAAAGGTCAATTTAAAGGTGTTGTTTATTTTAAACTGACTAATAAGTTTGGTGAAAAGTTGATTCGTAAAACAGATGGCTATGATGGCAAAACACCTAAGACGACATCAGTAAAGACAAGTCTTTATGATTACAAAGGTGTGTTGATCAAATGGAATGAAGTATTAGGTGCTAAGGACTATGTTGTACAGTATCAACAAAAAGGGACAACGAAGTGGACAACTCTTAAAACAACATCAGCGACTTCTTATAAAGCTGCTGATTTGGCGAGTGGTAAAGGCTATTACTTCCGCATCAAAATAAAGGGTTATTCAGCCTATAAAAAATCATCACTCATCTATACACTTAAGAAAGTTTCTCAACCTAAGGTTACGAAGAAAACGAAAACATCAACAAAAGTGACATGGTCTAAGGTATCAGGAGCTTCAGGCTATGAAGTCTCAGCTAATACAACATCAGAGAAGAAAGTCGTGAAAACAACAACATCTACATCGGCAACTGTTTCTGTGAAAAAGGGTAAGGAGTATGAGTACTATGTACGTGCCTATAAGACTGTGAGTGGTAAGAAAATCTATGCACCTTGGTCAAACGTAAGAAAGTTTACCTGTAAATAAGTGACATCTCTAAACGGGATGTCTTTTTTTGGATTGATTAAATCAAGGTGCTCTAATAAAACAGAAAAGGTTTATAGAAAACATTTATATTGCAGGTAATCATACATCAGAATCATGATGGTCACTTACAAATTATTAATATTTTCAATTATCAAGAGAGTTTGAATGTCAACTCAAAAAGGCTTGAGTATTCGTTAAATCGTTAATACTTTGGAAGGATTGAAACAGCGAAAGGCAGAAAGCTAAAATGCATGACCAGAAAGTAAAACTCTTATGTTATTATGACTGTTACAGTTATGCTTGTGATTTGTTCTATATACAAATATACTATTACTTAAGGAAATGGCGTCAGCAAAAGGTGATGCCTTGGTA
>JAGBPZ010000029.1 GCA_017633115.1 Erysipelotrichaceae bacterium
ATATCCATAGCGGTAATCCTCCTTGTTGCCCAGATTCTTTCCTGTCTCAGAATCCAGAAAGATTATCACACACAAGCCTCTTTTTTTCAAGTTCGTTTCCTCATATCATTTTATGTTGAACGATATGCCATTTTTAGTGCCTCGTTCAACTTAAATTTGAGCAAGAAATCGTACTCATTACTACACCCTCAAACAGAAAAACAAATAAATCTGGTATTTCTTTGCATACAAAAAGCTCCATTTCTGGAGCTTCATGTGATTAATTTGTCGTTTGACGTTTGATCAGCATATTGACGACAGAAACCTGTCGTTCTTCAATTGGTTCATTGTTGAGCATCTTAGTCAACAGACGAACTGCCATTGCACCCATATCATAAATTGGTAAATGGATTGATGTCAGAGCCGGACGACACATGATGGCATAGCTTGTATCCATCATACCGACAACTTCCATATCATCAGGAATCTTGATTCCATTATCCTGGGCTGCATTGACAACGGCAACAGCCTGTTTATCATAACCAGTAAAGACCACCTGATGACGGTGTTTTTTAAAGTAGTATACAAATTCTGGCAGGTTCTTTTCATAATGAGATGATACGCTTAATACGCGATCATCTGCAAATGGAATACCTGCTTCTTTATATGCTTCTTCCATACCTTTGACAAACTGATCAAGGTCTACAAGATTCTGACGAGGCTTCATAAATACAATATCGGTTTTACCTTTATCAAGATAATCCTTTGTAATTGAATAGCCTACTTCACGAGCATCAAGATAAATCGAACATGTCATAGCATCATCAATACGATAGCCGATGACTACTGTTGGTATATTGTATTTATGGATGAGCTCTAATTCTTCTTTGATTTGTTCGTTGTAGAACAACAGGATACCGTCAGCTCTTGTCTTAATGACTTTTTCAATAATCGTTTCAATGGAATTGCCGTCCCCAATATCATCTGTGGTATACATCAGGATATTGTAGTCAAGCAAACGGCCGGCATCGCCAATCCCGCCTACCATGTCTTTTACATGACCAAAAAGTGACTGTGGGAAAATAACGGCAATTGTTGTTGTCTTACTGGTGGCCAGGCCACGGGCAATCTGATTAGGTTTAAAGTCTAATTTGTCAATCGCCTCCAACACTTTCTGTCGTGTTGATTCCTTGACAACTTGTGCTCCATTTATGACGCGCGATACGGTAGCTAACGAGACGCCAGCTTCCTCAGCCACATCATAAATCGTCACCTTTTTGTTTTCCATTGTTATTCTTCGATATCCTTCAATAAGTCATCAAGCTGCTGTTCAACATCAGCGATTTCTTCTTCAATCTTATCGGCAGCAACTTTTTCTTCTTTTTTCAGATAACCTTTGACATCAGCAACTGTCTCGTTGATTTTATCAGCGACATCAGCGAGATTATCTTTAACAGCACTAAACTGTTCACTTTCTTTAACAGCACTTGCTGCAGTAGTGAATTTATCCTGAACAACTTCAAGTTTTGCTTTAACTGAAGCTACAAAATCATCTTTATCGAATTCATCAATTGTTTTTTTAACACTTTCAACAGCGTTATCAACTGCATTCTGTAAATCTTCTTCAGTTAAGTTTTTGATCTTATCAAGAGTATCTTTACCTTTATTCTTAAGATCTTCTCTCATTTGTTCACCACTTTTAGGTGCTAACAAAGTACCTGCAGCTAAACCAATTGCAACACCAACTAATAATCTTCCAATTTTCATTTCCGTGCTCCTCCTTTACCTCTTTCTGATGATTGTTTAGTCGTTACTATGTACACCAAAGATCATATCTTTGATATTGATAATTGTACCAAGAATGCCAGTTTTTTCCTGTCGGCGGACAAAGAAGCCATTGACTGCTTCTACTGGAGCATTTAACTGGTCAAGTTTATAGTTAACGTCATCCAATGTGACATTGGCTTTTGATACAGTAACCTTTAGGTCTTCTGTAATTTCTCCTACTTCTTTAATTGCAGTTGACGAACGCATCAATAAAATGCCAAGTGATACTAATGCGAAAGCTCCTGCCAACACAAGAAAACATAGACAAATTTGTAAATAGCTCATAACATGCTCCTTTCCCTTTTATTATAAATGATTGCTTATTTGCTTTCAAGTTTAGCGCTTGCAGCAATGATTTTTTCTTCGAATTTATAGATGTCTTTTGAGCTCATAAATAAGAAGACAGCATCATGATATTGCGCAGCAATTTGAGCTGCAGAAGCATCATCAGTCTTAATGATTTTCGCTCTTGGAATGTGCTGTGTTATGACTGTAACATCGACATCGATACCTGGTTCTGGATGTGCATTTTCAGGGAAATCAATGAAATATGGATAATCAGCTGCATCCATTGACTGGGCAAATTCCTTCTGGAATCTCTGACCTCTTGAGAAACGGTCAGGCTGGAAGAACGCAACAATTGGTTTGCCAGGGAAACGGGTTCTTGTTTCTTCAATAACGAACTTAATAGCAGTTGGATGATGAGCATAGTCATCAATGTAGACATTACCATTAGCTTCCTTAACTGTATAACGTCTCTTGACACCTTCAAATGTTGCCATGCGGTTCTGGATATAATCTGCTTCCATACCTTCAAGGTAACCTAAAGTGATAACACCAAGTAAGTCATAAAGTGTATGCATACCAAATAGTGGTACTGCAAAATGACCAAACAGTTCACCATGAGC
>JAGBPZ010000030.1 GCA_017633115.1 Erysipelotrichaceae bacterium
CTATTGGTGAAGGCATCAAGATGGCAGCTGAACTTATTGATAGTGGTGCAGCCTATGCTAAACTTGAGGACTTCATTCGTCTTTCAAATGAGAGCTAATGATGATCATCGATGACTTAGTGGCAGCAACAAAAAGACGTGTTGCCCGTGAGAAGCAGCTGGTTACTTATGAAGAGATAAAAAACCAGGCTTTAAGCATGGCTATAACCGATGACTTTACATTTGAAGCCGCACTTAGAAAACCAGGTGTATCCTTCATCTGCGAAGTCAAAAAAGCCTCACCAAGCAAAGGTGTGATTGCTTCTGATTTTGATTTTCTTAAAGTGGCTCGTGAGTATGAACAAGCCGGTGCCGATGCGATTTCAGTATTGACAGAACCCGATTATTTCCAGGGTCATATCGATTATCTTAAAGCAATCCATCAGGAAGTCTCACTTCCATTGTTACGCAAGGATTTTATAATCGATGACTATATGATTTACCAGGCAAAAGTTTATGGCGCAAGTGCAGTTTTGTTGATTGCTTCAATCTTAGATGATGAAACACTATCATCTTATTTGTCCCTAACACAAACACTAGGGTTATCGGCACTTGTAGAAGCTCATAACCCTGAAGAAATAGAGAAGGCAGTAAAAGCAGGAGCAAGAATGATTGGTATCAATAATCGTGATCTCAGAGATTTCTCAGTCGATATTCATAACTCATTACGTTATCGTCATTTGATTCCCGAAGATGTAGTTTTTGTTTCTGAAAGTGGTATTGAAAATCGTGAGCAGATTATTGAACTTGAACAAAACAATGTCCAGGCAGTATTGATTGGTGAAACAATGATGCGTGCTCAAGATAAACAGTCACTGATTAAAACATTAAGAGGTCAACTATGAAGATTAAAATATGTGGCCTGACACGAGAAATCGATATTGATTATGTGAATCAGGCTAAACCTGATTATGTTGGTTTTGTATTTGCACCCAGTCGTCGACAAGTGACTATAGATCAAGCTAAACAGCTCAAACAAAAATTAGATTCCTCTATCTTAAGCGTCGGCGTTTTTGTCGATGCCCCTATCAATTCAATTATGTCACTTGTCGACTTAGGGATTATCGATTTGGTACAACTTCATGGTCACGAAGATGATGATTATATAGAAGAACTGAAACAAAAAATCGCATGTCCAATCATCAAAGCGATACGTATTGGTGCTCAGGAAATGAGACATTATGATGTTGATTATTATCTGTTTGATGGTATCGCTCCTGGAAGCGGGCAAAAGTTTGACTGGTCATTGTTGAAGGCCATGGACAAGCCTTATTTCCTTGCTGGCGGCATTAATACAGATAATTACCAAGAAGCAATGAAACAGCACGCTTATGCATTAGATTGTTCAAGTGGGGTTGAAACAGATGGTTTTAAAGATTGTGATAAAATCATGACAATTGTGAAAGGAGTACACAATGAGTAAAGGCAGATATGGCGACTTTGGTGGTCAATACATTCCCGAGACCCTCATGAATGAAATTCATCACCTTGAAGATGCCTATGAGTTTTATAAAAATGATCCTGGCTTTCAACAGGAACTTGATACCTTATTGAAAGAGTATGCAGGACGTCCATCCTTATTATATTATGCTGAAAAAATGACGCATGATTTAGGCGGAGCTAAGATTTATCTTAAACGTGAAGACCTTAACCATACGGGTGCCCATAAAATCAATAATGTTTTAGGTCAGGTCTTAATGGCAAAGAAAATGGGCAAGACTCGTGTTATTGCCGAGACAGGTGCTGGTCAACATGGTGTGGCTACGGCTACGGCTGCTGCTCTACTTGGTTTGGAATGTGAAATCTTTATGGGCAAAGAAGATACAGATCGTCAGGCACTTAATGTTTATCGTATGGAATTATTAGGGGCAAAAGTTAATCCTGTGACCACGGGTACAATGACCCTTAAAGATGCTGTCAACGAAGCAATGCGTGAATGGACGAAGCGTGTCGATGATACATTGTATGTCCTTGGTTCAGTTATGGGACCTCATCCATTCCCAATGATAGTCCGTGATTTTCAAAGTGTTATTTCTAAAGAAGCGCGTGAGCAGATTTTAGATAAAGAAGGTCGTCTGCCTGATGTCGTCATGGCATGTGTTGGCGGTGGCAGCAATGCTGCCGGGATGTTCTACAATTTTATCAATGATGCAGAGGTTCGTCTTATTGGCTGTGAAGCAGCAGGACGAGGTATCCATACCATGGAGACGGCAGCTACGATTGCCACTGGTTCGATTGGTGTTTTCCATGGCATGAAATCATTGTTCTGTCAGGACGAATATGGACAGATTGCACCTGTTTATTCAATTTCTGCAGGTTTAGATTATCCAGGTATTGGACCTGAACATGCTTACTGGCATGAATCTGGCAGAGCTGACTATGTTGCTATAACAGATGATGAAGCTGTCGACGCTTTTGAATATTTAGCGCGCACAGAAGGCATCATTTGCGCTATTGAAAGTGCTCATGCCGTTGCCCATGCAATTAAAATTGCACCACAGATGGCAAAAGATCAAATCATTATTATTTGTTTATCAGGACGAGGCGATAAAGATGTTGCCGCTATTGCAAGATACAGGGGGAAAGATCTTCATGAATAAAATTGCCCAGGCATTTGATCACCAGAAAGCTTTTATTGCCTTTATCACTGCCGGTGATCCAATTATTGATAAAACAAAAGATTATATTCACACCCTGCAGGATGCTGGTGTCTCACTCATAGAGATTGGTATTCCTTTTAGTGATCCTATTGCCGAAGGACCTACGATCCAAAATGCCAATGTACGTGCTTTGAAACATCATATCCATACTGATCATGTCTTTGATATGGTTGAAGACATTAAAGACGATATTCGTATCCCTCTATGTTTCATGACTTATCTCAATGTCGTTTTTCATTATGGATATGATCGTTTCTTTAAACGCTGTCAGGAAGTTGGCATCAGTGGCATCATCATTCCTGATTTACCTTATGAAGAAGCTAAAGAAGTCAGAGATGTTTGTGAAAATTATGATGTCACGCTGATTTCAATGATTGCTCCAACCTCTAAAGCCCGTGTAGAAATGATTGCTAAGGAGGCTAAAGGCTTTATTTATCTCGTTTCTTCAATGGGAGTAACGGGCACCAGAGAAAATGCTTCTTTTTCGACAAATCTCAAAGAAATCACTGACACCATTCGTTCGGTGACGTCCACACCAGTTGCCGTAGGTTTTGGTATTAATACACCAGAACAGGTCAAAGAATTTACTTCTTATGCTGATGGTGCAATTGTTGGCAGTGCCATCGTGAATATTGTCGCTGAACATGGCGAACACGCAGAAGAAGCCCTTTATAATTACGTTAAAGCAATGACAGACGCCTGTCGCTAAAGCATCTTCGGATGCTTTTTTTGGTATAAAGAATAATCATTGCCTGGATAAAAGCATGACTCAACGGCTTTGTGTTTAAAGAGTGATGAATCGTTGGTGAAGGGAACTGTAAGATGTTACTATAATAGTAGTGAGTTGTTTAGGGAGGAAGACAGATGAGAACAGATTTTTTATGGGGTGGTGCAACTGCCGCTAACCAGTATGAAGGTGGCTATCTTGAAGGTGGAAGAGGTTTGTCAATTAATGATGTTGAAATGGGAGCAAGTCATGGTAAGAAACGTGAAATTCATGAAACGATTCATGCCAATACCTATTATCCAAGTCATAATGCGACTGACTTTTACCATCATTACAAAGAAGACATTGCTTTAATGGCAGAAATGGGCTTTAAAGTCTATCGTATGTCCATTGCCTGGAGTCGTATTTATCCAAATGGTGATGATGCAACACCTAACGAAGAAGGTCTCAAATTCTATGATCAGGTTTTTGATGAATTACGCCGTTATCAGATTGAGCCAATGGTTACACTTCATCATTTTGAATTGCCTTTAGCTTTAGTGAAGAATTATGGTGGCTGGCGCAATCGCAAATTGATTGATCTATCAGTGAGATACGCAAAGACGGTATTTGATTATTACAAAGATAAAGTCACCTATTGGATGACTTTTAATGAAATCAATTCTATTTTTATTGCCAAAACACCATGGCATCAAGCCGGCATTGTTTATCGTGATGATGAAAATCGTGTTGATGTGATGTTTCAGGCTGCCCATTATCAGTTGGTTGCCAGCGCCAAGACAATTATCGAAGGACGTAAAATCAATCCAAATTTCAAATTTGGAAATATGATTTTGTACAACTGCTGCTACGCATTCAGCTGTCATCCTGTCGATCAGATGATGGTTCATGATAATCTTTTACCAATTTATTATTTCTCAGATGTTCAGGTAAGAGGTTATTATACTAATACCTGTCAGGCTTATCAGAAGAAGATGAATGGTCATTTTGAAATAGAGGATGGCGATCTTGAGATACTTAAAGAAGGTACGATTGATTATCTGTCATTTTCTTATTATTCATCTCTTGTTGAAGGACAAAATGTTGACCGCAGTGCTGATGGCAATCTGCTTGATGGTGGACGCAATCCTTATCTTGAAGCCACAGCGTGGGGATGGCAAATCGATCCAATGGGATTACGCATTTCATTGAATCTTCTCTATGACCGTTATCAGATTCCATTATTTGTTTCAGAAAACGGTATGGGCGCTATTGATGTGATTGAAGAAGATGGCACTATCAATGATGACTATCGAATCGATTATCTGAAGAAACACGCAAAGGCATTAAAAGATGCCATTGAAATTGACTTTGTCGATTGCTTCGGTTATGCCTGGTGGGGTCCATTGGATATTGTTTCAGCAGGTACTGGTGAGATGCGTAAACGTTATGGTTTCGTTTATATTGATGTCGATGACGAAGGCCAGGGCAGCTTTAGACGCATGAAGAAGAAATCCTTTGATTATTATCGCTATCTTATTGCGACAAACGCTGAAGAACTTTAAGTTTTTAGTGAGACTATTGATATAAATTGATGTTGATTTTGGATCGTTGACAGCTTTTTATGACCTCTGTATGATACTCTTGAAGATGCAAAAAATTGCGAATAATTCATTGCTTTTGGGTCATAGATATGTTAAGATGATTCAGCACGTAAGTGAAATTACTTGCCTGTCTGACGCAAAGTCAGACCGTTTAGACCAAAGGAGGTAAAAAAATGAACAAGTACGAAATTATGATCATCGTTAAACCTGACGTTGATGAAGAAGCTAGAAATGCAGTTTTAGATAACTTCAAAAACGTTATCGTTAATGATGGTGGTGTCATTGATGAAGTGACTGAAATGGGTATGCGTGAATTAGCGTACGAAATTAAAAAGTACACTAAAGCTTATTACGTAGTATTAGACGTACACGCTACTGCAGCTGGCATCGAAGAATTCGAACGTCTTGCTAGAATCAACGCTAACTTCTTACGTACTATGACTCTTCGCAGAGACTAATAAGGAGGAATAGTGCGATGATGAACCGTGTTGTAATGGTTGGCCGTATGACCAGAGACCCAGAAATGAGTCGTACAGGTAATGGACATTCGGTAACTCGTTTCACACTGGCGTTGGACCGTGGCTACAACTCTCAGGATGGACAGACTGCTGACTTTATCCCAGTAGTATGCTGGAATAGAACAGCAGAAAATGTTGAACGTTATTGTTCAAAAGGTTCATTGGTTGGAGTTGATGGTCGCCTTCGTTCCCGTAGTTATGACAATAACCAGGGACAGCGCGTCTTTGTAGTTGAAGTTCAAGCTGACTCAGTGCAGTTTTTAGAAACACGTGCTTCACGTGAAAGACAGCAGACAACTCAGCAGAATCAGGTACAAAGAGACAATTTCTATGATATGAAGACTGTTGATCTCGAAAAAGATTTTGATGAGAACCTCAACACTTACAATATCATGGACGATGATATTCAATTTTAACAGGAGGTCACAATAAATGGCATTTAGAAAACAGAGAATGGGTAGAAAGAAAGTTTGCTACTTCACAAAGAACCATATCGATTATATCGATTATAAAGATGTTGAATTATTAAAGAGATTCATCTCAGCAAACGGCAAAATTATCCCAAGACGTGTTACTGGTACTAGCGCTAAATATCAGAGAAAATTAGCTAAGGCTATCAAGAGAGCTAGACAGATGGCATTATTACCATACGTAGCTGATTAATGAAACACGCAAGGAGCTGTAGTGTGCGAGTCAATAAGACTTGTAACAATACAGCTCCTCTTTTTTTTTGATAATATATAAATAAAGAAAACTCTCTTCTAACTGATCAAAATGTCACCAACTGATTCACTGTCTTCATCATAAGCTTGAATTTTACTAATTCTCTGCTTTTTATCATATGTGAATATATGTTTTTCCTGAGGTCCAGTTGCAACTACTTTTGTCTTTTTTCCTTTTTTATACGTATACTTTAATTTGATTGTAGTCTTGTGATCTTTTATGCCATCAGCATCATAGTATGTGCATGATGTTTTAGTACAATCGCCTTTTGAGTTATACGTAAATGTTATATAACGGCTTTTTACCCATCTTCCTATGTGGAATTCATATTCTGTTACTTTTGTAGGCATTTTCACTTTCTTTGCAGCTTCA
>JAGBPZ010000031.1 GCA_017633115.1 Erysipelotrichaceae bacterium
GCTGCAGTTGGTTCATTAATAATACGTTTAACATCAAGACCAGCAATCTTGCCAGCGTCTTTTGTAGCTTGACGCTGTGCATCTGTAAAGTAAGCCGGAACGGTTATAACTGCTTCAGTGACTTTTTCACCTAAATAAGCTTCAGCAGTTGCTTTTAAGTTCTGTAAGATCATTGCTGAGATTTCTTCAGGAGTATAATCTCTGCCATTGACATGAGCTCTATAACCAGTACCCATATGTCTCTTAATTGAAGATACTGTATCTGGATTAGTTACAGCCTGACGTTTAGCAGCTTCACCAACAATAATCTCACCATTTTTGAATGCAACAACAGATGGAGTTGTTCTCATACCTTCAGGATTAGCGATTACTTTGGCTTCGCCATTTTCCATAATACTTACACATGAATTTGTTGTACCTAAGTCAATACCAATAATTTTGCTCATAATCTTAACCTCCTATTGATTAACCTTGACTAACGTTGGACGAATAACACGTCCTTTTAACATATAACCTTTTTGCAATTCTTCAACGACAATATTTGCTTCATAATTTTCATCATTGGCAGTCATAACAGCCTGATGGAAATTCGGATCGAATTCTTTACCTTGTGCTTCGATAACTTCAACACCATTCTTTTTCAAGATAGCCATTAACTGATCATAAATCATCTGATAACCTTTTAAGAATGATTCAATTTCTTCATTATCAGCTTTCTGCGCTAATGAACGATCGAAATTATCTAATACAGGAAGCAGTTCTTCGATGAAAGACTGCATGATAAATTTCATCTGATTGTTGTGTTCGTTCTGTAATCTCTTCTTTGTGTTTTCCATGTCAGCGAACACTTTATAATAATCGGTCTTCCATTTTGTGACCTGGTTCGTTAAGTCTTCAATCTGCTTTGCAGTTTCATCTTCCTCAACGACTTCGACATCTTCTTTTACTTCTTCAACTTCTTCATTGATGTCTTCGTTTACTTTCTTTTCTTCAGCCATAACACTGTCTCCTTTTAATCATCTTCGTCCAATAATGACTCTATGTTTTCACTTATATATTCTACAAGCGACACAACCTTTTCATAAGGCATTCGTGTTGGACCAATTACTGAAATCGAGCCACGGTTGCTAACATCTGAGCCAAATGATGCGGTGATCACAGAGACATCATTCAAACCATTAAAAGGTGTTTCATTACCAATACGCACTGAAATACCATCACCAAGTTCCATAGGCATAAGTGAATTCCAGGTTTCGGAATTTTCAAAGGCACTTACGAGTAAACGGAGCTTGTTGACATCATTGTATGCTGGATGATAAAGCATATTTGAACGACCAGATAAGTAAATGTTTCTATTCGCGAATCGCATAAACGCTTCTAAGAAAGCATTGAATAATGCTTCATGTTCACGAATACGAATACTTAGAATTGGCTTAACCTGATTTTCCAGACGTTCAACCACTTCATCAATTGGCACACCTACCAGCGTTTCGTTCATGACATCAACACATGCTTTTAAATCGTTCATCTTCGTTTGATTGTCAACTGTAAAGATACGATTTTCAACATGGCCTCTGTCAGTTACTATAATCGCTGTGACATTGGTGGTACTAAGTGGTACCAGGGTGATGTTTTGTAAACGTTCATAACTTGAATCCGGTCCCAAAGCAACAGTTGTCAAATGAGTTAATTCACTCAACATTTCACAACTCTGTCTGATAATTTCATTAAGCGAACGATTCTTATTGCTAAAGATCGTTGCGACCTGATTCTTGATCTGATCATCTACACTTGGCTGCAGTAATGTTTCAACATAGAAACGATAACCTTCTTTTGATGGCACTCTTCCAGATGACGTATGTGTCTTTTCCAGATAGCCAGCTTCTTCAAGACGGCTCATTTCGTTACGAATTGTCGCACTTGAATAAGGAAGATTATATTTGACTTTTAAAGTTTTAGAACCAACAGGTTCAGCACTATCGATGAATTCTTCAACGATATATTTAAAAATCAATAGTTGTCTTGCTGTCAACATCTCTTTCACCACCTTTTAGCACTCTTTCAATCTCTGTGCTAACATTATTATACTCGTTCTGCTAGCAGTGTCAATAGTTAAGTGCTAAATTTTTCGAGACATTTTCGGCATTCAAAAACCGGCTCTATAATAACCGGTTTGAGAAATATTTCAAGTCAAATGTTTGAAAGATTTTAGTCCAGAAAATCAATCAGGATACTGTTTAAATAACGTTGTGACTCCTTCGTGGTCGAAAGATAGTGACCATTAAGGACGAGCGTCCCCTGCTCAAGATGTTTCTTTAAAGGTATATGGTAATAGTCTAAGCAATCAACATGATAACGTCTTTTAAACTCTTCTAGATTCAAACCTTCATTGAGACGTAATGACATCATTAAATGATTGAACATCGTATCTTCCGATGATTGCTTCTCAACAGAAATAATGGATTCATTTTTTAAATAACGTGTCAACGAACGGGAATGAACAATAAGATCTTCATCAATCTTACCTGTTGCCCCTACCCCAGCACCATAATAATTATCATAATGCCAATAAGCTTTATTATGTTCCGATTCATAATCACCACGGGCATAGTTAGAAACTTCATATTGATGAAAACCAAACGATGTCAATGAGTCATCAATAAGTAAATTGATTTGATAATCAAGATCTTCATCAAGCGCTTCATAGTTAGCGTTAGCGAGTTTAGTATGTGGTTCTAAAATCAATGCATAGTAAGAAACATGGGTTACCATCGATAAATCCTTGATAACCATTAAGTCCTGATGAACGTCAGTAATAGATTGTTCTGGCAATCCATACATCATATCAATCGATATATTGGTAAAGCCCACTTCTACTGCTTCTTCAAGCAGCTTTAATACCTGAGATTTGGTATGATGACGATCGATTTTCTGGAGCAAATGATCGTTGAAAGTCTCTACACCTATACTTAAACGGCTAACACCACTTTGATAAATAAGTTCAAGTTTCTCTCTGTTCATAGACTCAGGATTAACTTCCATGGTCACTTCTACTGTCTTTTCACTTAAATAGGGTTGTATCATTGACATCAATAATGATAGTTGTTCAATTGTCAGGCTGCTAGGCGTACCGCCACCAATATAGACCGTTCTCATTGAACCATGAATGTCACTCAATTCTTTTGAAAGACATGCAAGATATCGATCAACCATCGTCTTGTTGTAGAACACTTTGGGAAAATCACAGTAACTACAGATATGATCACAAAACGGAATATGGATATAAAGCGCTTCTGTTTTCATCCTAGTTGCCTGCATTCATCAAAAAGAGTTCTAATCCACGATAGCGATCAATCAGACCACTCTTAACTTTCTGATCTAAATCTGCAAGATCATTAAGATAGGCTGCAAGATCATTGAGTTCAAATGTTTCAGCATTTTTGCGTACTGGAAAAATCGCACGTGGGTTCATACCTAAAGTCTTGACGATATCCTTATCATTATAGCCAAGACGGACCATGATTTTGACCTGATACAGCTGTCTGATGGCATTAGCCATAGTTGCAATCAACATGATTGGTTCATTATTCTGAATGATCAAGTCATTGTATATGCGCAACGTTGATTCAAGATCATGGTGTAAAAAGGCACTCGTCAACATATAAGCACGTTCTTCTACTAGTGGCTCAACTAAAGCGTTGACAGCTGCTACATCAATATGTGGAGTGTAGAGGGTGAGCTTTTCAACCTGTCGTAAAACCGTCATCAAATCATTGCCCGTTCTTTCTAGAAGCAAATCAAGAGCGTCATCATCAATTTGTGAGCCTCTTTTCTTAATGGCATCACGGGTTGCCTGATACAGCTGATGCGCTGTGACTTTTTCGAGCTGAATAAACTGAGCAGACTTTTTAAGTGTTTTAACAATTCCCTTACGACCATCAAAATCCATAACATCACGATAAATCACAAGTACGGTTGATGGATTGTCGTGTTTTAAATAATTAGTTAAAGCTTTGATGTCTTCTTCACTCACATCTTTCTGTCTTGCCTTTGTCAAAAATAAGGGATCTTTAATGACGACCATCTTATACTCCGATAGAAATGGTTGTGTCAGAGCATCGGCTAATATTTCTGACATCGACGTTTCCTGAGGATAATACACAGAAAGATTCATCTGTTCATCAGAGATGTCATATCTTTCTTTTAATTCATCCAGTTTTTGTTCCAGTAATAATGGTTCATCACCATATAATACGATATTCATGTCATCACCTTATTGAACTTTGACTTCTCCTGCTAAAACGCGCTTATAGTCTTCGTAGTTTTTCTTTAATAATGCTGGTGTATCTAATCCGTAAGGACATTTTGAGACACACAGACGACAGTTAATACATTCTTCTGTTCGTTTCATTTCTTGCTGCCAGTAGTCATTAAGCCATGCACTTGATGGAGCTCGTCTTAACATGAGCGACATACGGGCACAGTTATTAATTTGAATATGCTTTGGACATGTTGGCATACAATAGCCACAACCACGACAGAATTCACCTGACAGCTCGTCATGTTCTTTTTGAATATAGGCTTTCATTTCCTCAGTCATTGAAGGTGTCTCATCCATGTAACTAAGCCATTCGTCCAATTCTGATTGTTTCTGAATGCCCCAGATTGGCATAACATCAAATTGAGTCATGAAAGCCATGGCAACATCAGAACGTGTAATTAAACCCCCAGCCAATCCTTTCATACAGATAAATCCCATATTGGCATCTAATGTTTCTTTGACTAACTGAATTTCTTTTTCGCTGGCAAGATAGCTGAATGGAAACTGCAATGTTTCATATAAACCAGAATGTACAGCATCAAAAGCAACCTGAATCAGATGAGCCGTAATACCAATATGACGGATCTTACCCTGACGCTTAGCTTCAAGCATACATTCATACATTCCTGTGCCATCACCTGGGCGATAAACCTGCTGAGCCTGATGAAACTGATAAATATCAATATAATCTGTTTGTAGTGTTTTTAATGATGTTTCTAAATCCTTCCAGAAAGCATCTGGTGTTTTAGCGCCTGTTTTAGTAGCGATAAAAACTTTATCACGCATGTCTTTAAAAGCAATGCCCAACTTTTTCTCTGAATCACTGTAGGCACGCGCAGTATCAAAGAAACGCATGCCACCGTTATAGGCATTATGAAATAATGATACAGCTTCTTCTACACTGACACGTTGTGCAGGTAAAGCACCAAAAGCATTTTGAACAGTTGTAATACCAGTTGATCCTAATGTAATATTTTTCATACTCTCACACCTTCCTTAAAAACTAGTTTATCAAATGAAACTTTTATCGACAACAGAAAACCTTCAACTAATAGAGTTACATAATATTAATTTATACTCATTCTAAATAGACTTTAACTTATTAAATCAATACAACTACATGATCACTTTTGAAACAGAATTAAGACTGTATTTCCAATATCTCCAAAAGTCATCATACAAAAAAAGAGGAAAAAATCCTCTTTTTCAATTATATATTTATATATTGCGAATAACTTTTTTAACACTTCGATTGGCCAATGTGATAAGTCCATTAGACAATGAAACGATATTGATATATGATGCCATTTTATCAATCAAAGCCATATCTTCAGCTTTTAAATCCACCTTCATGGCATCATCAAGCTCAATCAATTCTTCCATGTTCCAGATTCCAACAACAGGTACCATTCCATGACAATTGATATATGCCATTGCGACTTGCGCAGGTGTCAAATCATAGTCTCTGCCAATCATTCTAAGAGTCTGAATCATAGGCAGATAGGCTTTCGCTTCTAATTTATTAATACCCTTAGTTTTACCCGTTAACAAGCCATTTTCCAAGGTTCCCCAGGCAAAGAATTGGATATTGTTTTCATGACACCATGCGACTGTCTGTTTGACTTCTTCATCTTTCGTCATGACACTATATTGATGCATCACACCAAATAGAGGAATATCTTCTGCATCTAAAATAGCTTTGGCTTTTTTGACATCTTCAAGTTTCATATTGGCAACACCAATATAACGAATCAATCCTTGACGGTACAGAATGATCATATCGTTCATGTAACCTGTTAGATTTGATGATTGACGTAACCAATAGATTGCAATTTTATCACGTTTGAAATCTCCTAAGTCTTCATAAAGAGATTGTTGCAAATCATCATCTTCATCTCCACCCTTTGTCAAAGGAATGAAGTGACTTGAAATCATGACTGAATCAGAAATGACCTTGGGAACGATGTGATTTGTTCGCCCTAAACCAAAACGCTGCGATGTATCAATAATCAGATAATTGCGTTTGACAGCTTCCTCCATCATTTCCGAAATCGTTTGAATAACTTTTACTTTTCCTTTAGGTGTCTTGCCGTAGGTCTTAGTGCCCCAGGCATTCGTTCCTATGACAGCATGTATGACCTTTGCTTGCACTTAATAGTCCTCTCACTAATCAATAAGTTTTAAGTATTTAAAGGCATTATATAGACCATCATCATCAACATCATCTGTAATGTAGTCTGCAGCAGCCTTAATTTCTGGTCCACCGTTACCCATTGCAACATTAAATTTACAGCATTCAAACATTGATAAGTCAATTTTAGCATCACCAAATGAAATAGTATCTTCAACAGATGCGCCTAAATAATCCAATAATACTTCGATGGCGTGTTTTTTGGTAATACCTTTTGGTCCTAAGTCACCAAATAAAGCAGCTTCACCTTTACCACCCCAAGTATTGGCAATCAAATTTGGAAAATCAACTTTAGAATCAAGATGATCTTGATAATCACGTAAGACAAAACTGATCTTATTGACATCTTCACGATATAAATCTTCACCCTTTAAATGGATATACTGATTCATTGCTTTAACACCAAATGATTCAGCTTCTTCTAAAGTAGCACCTTTACCAAGAACATACTGTGCTAACGCCTTAGGTCCTTGATCTAAGTAATAATCGTTAATATACATACCTGAATTAGCTTCCAGATAGAAGCCAATCTGACGATCATTACACCAGTCAACAATTGCCTTAACATCATCACGAGATAGTGATTGATGCATGACAACATGACCATTATCTTCAACATAACCACCGTTAGCACCAATCATACCATCAAGTTTCATGTCCTTAAAATCACGCTGCTCAATTTCAGCTTTAGAGCAACCTGTACAAATATAAACTTTGTGCCCATTGGCTCTTGCCATATTAACAGCTTTAGCGGCTGAATCAGGCAGAATTGTTTCATAATTAATCAATGTTCCATCAACATCTAAGAATATAATTTTTTTCTCCATTAACTTCACCTCTTGCATTTATTGTAACATAAAAATAAAAACATAAAAAGGCATCTGTATATGGTTGTTCTCTCAACTTCATTCATTAATATTTTTCAATTAAATCAGACTTTCTATCAGCAATCAATTGAAACGACTGCTGTAGAGTCTTGCAAGATAAGCCTGTGATTTGTCTCTGAAAGCATCACCGAAGGATGAGCTCTGCATTTAGGTATTGATATAGATACCTTCCTACGTTCTCAAAAGAACATCGAGATACATGTTTTTGAAATCAGCCTTTTCCGGGAGGACTTCAGATAAAAAAAGGATGCAAAGCATCCATAATTGAAACAGTTTATATACCTAACAGAACAATCGCAAATGTGAAGTAAATCAATAAGCTGACAGCGTCTACAATTGTTGTGATAAATGGTGATGCCATAACCGCTGGGTCGAATCCTAATTTATCAGCTATCATTGGCAATGTACATCCAACAAATTTTGCGCAAATAATTGTAAAACATAATGTCAGACATACAACAAGATCAACCATTAAAGTAATGCTGGCGTTGTGGAATAGTAAGTGATCAATCAGAAAGATTTTGAGAAAGTTAACTGCTGATAAGCTTACACCACAAAGGAAAGCAAC
Organism: Erysipelotrichaceae bacterium; assembly: GCA_017633115.1. Taxonomy (GTDB): domain Bacteria; phylum Bacillota_I; class Bacilli_A; order Erysipelotrichales; family Coprobacillaceae; genus RGIG9341. Next base: position 7,968 of record JAGBPZ010000031.1, read on the forward strand.
ACGTACTTCTTTAAAAACAACTTTCGCAATATCTTTGAATTCAACATCACCAAGCGACAATGCACGAATGACAGTAACACTTGCCTGAGAGCCACAGTTACCAGATGTATCCATCAACATTGGAATAAACCCTGTCAATGCCACACAGGCAGCCAACGCTTCTTCAAAGCTATTAATAATAATACCAGTAAATGTCGCAGAGACCATCAAAAGCATTAACCATGGGATACGGGATTTCCAGGTTTCAATGACACTAACCTGAAAATATTCACGTTCCGTTGGCACGATTGCGGCCATCTTTTCGATATCTTCTGTTGCTTCATCTTCGATGACATCAACGATATCATCGACAGTAACGATACCAACAAGACGATTTTCCTGGTCAACAACTGGAATACTCAGCAAGTCATAGTGAGTGAATAAATCAGCAACTTCTTCCTGGTCATCAATCGTTTCGCACTTAATAACGTTATCTTCCATAATATCATTTAAAACGGCATCCATTGGACTCATCAATAAGTCTTTGACTGTCAATACACCTTTTAAATGACGCTGTGAATCGGTAACATATAAAACATAAATTGTTTCCGTACGATCAGCATGTTCACGAATATAATCAAAAGCTTCTTTAACTGTCATACGGCGCTTCACTGACAGGAATTCTGCCGTCATGATACTACCAGCTGAATCTTCTGGATATTTTAAGAACTGATTGATCAGCTTTCTTGTCTCTGGCTTTGCATTTTGAAGAACACGGTTAACGATAATAGCAGGTAATTCTTCAAGCATATCAACCGCATCATCGACATTCAGTTCTTCAACGATTGAACTTAATTCTTTATCATTAACTTCATTAATGAGACCTTCCTGAACATCAACTTCCAGGAATGAGAATACATCAGTGGCGATATCTTTATGCAACATTCTAAAAACAAGTAGTCGCATTTCAGGAGCCAGCGATTCAATATAGTCGGCAATATCAGCTTCGTTAAGGTCATTCAGTTTTTCCGTAAACGCTCGGTATTTCTTCTCCTTTAGCAACTGATTCAGATCCGCTAAATTAAAGCCATATGTTTCTACGAAATCTTCGCGATCCATAATGCCACCTCCTTTTATTTTTCACACATTTTATTATAAATCAAATAGACTCATAAAGGCAATTTGATTTGTTTAAAATACGATATTAATTTGTAACATTCACAAAACAACATCTTTTCATCAATATATTGTGATTCGAAAAAACATACCTGATAGCATCAATTACTTATGGCTCAATTGAGCTCCCTTGTCTGGAAGCTGTACATCAAGTTTGTCTCCATGCCATTGTACTTTTTTTAATATGATTGATGAATTTTGCTCATCAAAATCCAACTCATAATGGTGACCAAATGAAACTGCCATATAATCATCATCAGGAGATTCTTTGATCCACCAAATCCCTTTATCATGAAAATCTCCATAGTCAAGTTTATAAAAATAATCAAACCAATAATCCCAACGGACTTCATCGTTCACTTTGAAAACTGTAAGCGTTCCTTTATGTTTGGCATTAGTTATGACATAACGTTGATATAGAGTTGAATTCTTAGGTGTGTTTTCAATGATTGGCGCAGGTTGAGTACTTCCTAAAGATGCATACCCAGTACCTTCGATGATTGCTTGACCATCATCAGATAATAAAAAGTCAATTATTTTATTAACATAAGGATTTTGATTAGATGTCAAAGTCGCACACATCAGATAAGTTGTAAGTGGATAAGAGCCATCTTTAATGGTTTCTGTCGTTGGCGCAACACCATCAATAGAAATCATTTTAACATTCTTTTCCTGGCTAAGACCTGTCAAAAAATATTTGAATGTGTAACCTAAAGCGCCCTTCTCATTATGATATTGTGCGACTTCAGAAACAACTTCACCCATACCACCAACATATTCAACCTTTTTTGGTTCTTTTAAGCTGACATCCCCCATAAAATATTTCATCATGACTTGAGAGCCAGAATCTTCCGGTCTCTGGAAAGCAACAATTTCCTGATCTTTTCCCCCAACTTCTTTCCAGTTGGTTATATCACCATGATAAATAGCACGTAACTGCTCAGAGGTTAAGTTATCAACTGGGTTGTTTTTTTCAACAAAGAAGACAAAGGCTTCTTTGCCAATTGGTGTCGTTTTGATTTCTTCTTTCAACGTTGAAGCCAGGTCTTTTTGCGATTGCGATGGACGTGCGGCAAAAACCATGTCGACAGAACCTTCGACTAATCGTTCATAAGCCATGACTGTATTGGAAAAAGTCACTTTCTTGCCGTTGTAATAAATGATATCGCTATCTTCGTCCGCTGTCTTTTTGGCTTCTTTTTCAATCTCTCCAATGTCTTTATAGATTGTTTTTGCCACAGCGCTATAAACCGGATAACATGCCTCAGCACCATCAAGTACAGGCATATCCTTTTCGTTTTCAATCATCAATGAAGGTTGATGATCTAAATGAAAAAGCTTAGCATCGTCATAAACATGATAACCCTTAAAGTCAGTCGTACTATAGCCATTCATATAGTTAAATCCATGCCCTAAATATTTGTGATAGTCATTGCGTGTTAGAAATTTATAGATACCAAAACTGCTGATGATAAGCAGTAGGACTATGATAATAATAAAACGCTTCTTTCTTAAAAATTTAAACATATGTCTCAACTCCTTATACAATTACAATATCATGATAAAGACTCTTCTACACTAAAGATTCTCTTAAAACACAGGCAAATAATAATCCCAATTGTTTCATGTTTTTTGTTTCTATAGACTTCTCAAATAGAATAAAACTGTTAAAATAAGAGTAGTACATAAAGGAACAATTATTATGAAGTATACTATTGACAACATCCGTAAAGACCCACGTCTACAATACATTCCCAATCATCAAATCACTGATCACTATGATCAGGCGTTAAGTGTCAAAGCGCATAACGGGACTTTTGTCGGCTTAAAAACGGGGTCTGTTTTATCATTTAAAGGTATTCCTTACGCCATTCAACCTGTTGGTGACTGGCGTTTTAAGCGTGTTGATTTACCATCAGATGATGATGGCGTTTACGAGGCTTATCATTTTGGACATTCATGTCTGCAAACTGAATTGTTTTCTGAACGTGCCTCCTTTTATGAACAGGGAGAGGATTGCCTGACCCTTAATATTTGGACAAACACCAAGAACACATCATCTAATAAACCAGTTATGGTATTCATCCATGGTGGTTCTTATGGTTGGGGAGGCACTGCTGATCCATTATATGATGGACATAATCTAATCAATAAGTTTGATGATATTATTCTCGTAACAATCAATTATCGCGTTGGCTTATTAGGATTCATCGATTTATCTTCCTATAGTGACAGTGAAGGTTACGAAGAAAGCACGAATCTAGGACTTTATGATCAAATCACAGCCCTTAAATGGATCAACAAAAATATTGCTGCATTTGGTGGGAATCCTGATAATGTCACAATCTTTGGTGAATCAGCTGGTGGTGGCAGTGTGTCACTGCTGGCGGTCATAGATGAAGCACGCCCTTACTTTAAACGTTTCATTGCGGAAAGTGGATCAATTGCCTTAACTTTCAGTAAGAAAGAAGCACAGAAACTGACGTATAAAATCAGAAAAGAACATCACGTTAAAAGCGTTAAACAGTTTAAGGAGATGTCATTCGATGAATTGAAAACCATGAACCTGACTCTTAACGAATATAACAATTTTCCAATTCGTGACAGCCGTTTGATTCCTGTCGACCTCTACAATGAATACTATCAAGGTAAGGCATCAGACAAAGATATGATTATTGGAACAATGCAGGATGAGGTTCGCTACTGGATCAATGAGATTGGTGGCATAGGTCCTTATCGTCTTTCTATTCCGGTTGTATTCGAAAACAATATTGAACGTCTTTCTAAGAAAGACAAAAAAATCGTCAATGAATTCATGGCTATGCTGGATATGAACCAAACCTGGAAGCTGACCGAATTCTACAATGAAGTCATGTTCCGTGTACCGGCAACGACTCAGGCCTGGTATCATCATGCACAAGGTGGCCGTACTTATATGTATTATTGGAAATACCCATCTGCCAACCGTCACAGTGGTGCTTGCCATGCCGTTGAACTCTCTTATGTTTTCAACAACCTTGATGAAACCATCTATACTGGAAACAATCCAAGTCAGGCTATAGCTGATAAGATTCAGGCTATGTGGGTCAACTTTGCTCGACATGGTGATCCGTCAATCAATGAACAGCATTGGCCACAATATGATAAAAATCGTGAAACCATGATTTTTGATGAACCATGTTCATTAGTCAACAACCCTCTCGCAAAGCAGCGAGAGCTCATCGAACCAATCAATAAATATCATTTCAACGGCAGTTATGTCGATCTCAATTACAATGTTCCTAGCGTTAGACGCTATATCCGTTTCATCATCTATTTCATCGTCTTATTCGTCATGATTATTAAAGGCGTTAATCACTTATTAAAGAAAGGATCAAAGGATAAAAAATGAGTCAAATCACAAGAGGATTTATTGAACAATTAAATGAAAACAACCGTCGTTCTCCTAATGAAGCCACACTTTTCGATGATATTTATGTACATGGTCTCACAAATGCAACCCTTGATGATATGTCTGGTAAAGTCTACCGATATCTCAAAGAACAAGACATCGGCAGAGATGACTTTATACTCTTAAATATGCCACGTGGGGCAACCTGTATCATCGCTATGATTGGTGTTTGGAAAGCTGGTGCTGCTTTCGCCTTGGTTGAAGAAACTTATGCTCCTGAACGTATCAACTATATTCGTAAGGACTGTGGCTGTATTGCTGAAATCAACAAAGACAACTGGACCGAAATCATGAGCATGGATACACTCTCAGGTTATGAAGATGTTGATGATCATGACCTTGCTTATGCCATCTATACATCTGGAACAACTGGTAATCCAAAAGGTGTTCTCCATGAATTCGGCAATCTAAAACGTATGATTGAGTCAATCAACTATCAGGGCATGCCATTTATCAAGCCTAAAGATCGTGGTGCATTATTAGCACCCCTCAACTTCGTCGCCAGCATGATGGTCATTGTTTATGTACTTTACATGGGTGGCTGTCGTCTTTACGTCGCTTCTTATGAAACAATCAAAAATCCTGCAAAATTAGCAAAATTCTTCTTGAGCAAGCGTATCTCAATCACATTCCTGACGCCTTCATATGTCAGAATGTTGAATGGTAAGACCGGACCATTCTTAAAAACACTGATCGTTGGTAGTGAACCTGCCAATGACCTTTATATCAAAGGTGTTAATATTTATAATCTTTATGCGATGAGTGAAAGCGGCTTTATTGTCAGTTCTTTCAAGATTGACCGCACTTATGATGTTTGTCCAATCGGTCAGCCTCAATTTGATTTAGATATCAAGCTCCTCGATGAAGATGGTAAAGAATGTCCTCCAGGAGAAACTGGTGAATTATGCTTCGTCAATCCATATGTCCGTGGTTATATCAATCTTGAAGAAGAAACGAAGAAAGCTTTCTATGACGGTTACTATCATACCGGCGACCTGGCAACATGCAACAGCAATGGCGATTATATCCTGCTTGGAAGAAGCAATGATATGATCAAAATCAACGGTAACCGTATTGAACCTGCAGAAATTGAAGCTGCAGTTAAAAAAGTACTCAACATCGAATGGTGTGCCGCTAAAGGCTTTAACGAAAAGAATCAATCATTTATCTGTGCCTACTACACTGATGATATTGATATCGATCTTAACTATGTCAGAGATGAACTGTTAAAACGTCTGCCTTACTATATGCTGCCAGCCCACTTCGTTAAAATTGACGAAGTGCCATTAAAAGCAAACGGTAAATTTGACCGTAAAGCCTTAAAGGCACCAGAAATCAAAGATATGTCTGCAGGCTATGTTGCTCCTGAAAATGAAACAGAAGAAGCATTATGCAAGGCATTTGAAAAAGTATGTAAACTTGAACGTGTTGGTGTCCTTGATGACTTCTATGAATTAGGTGGCGATTCCCTAAGTTCAATTCAGGTCATCGTTGAAAGCGGACTTCCTGGACTTAATGCATCTCATATTTTCCGTGGTCGTAATATTAGAAATATTGCAAAAATCTATCAGGAAACATTACGATCTAATGGTGGTGAGTCACCAGAAATTCGTAACGCAGAATCTATGAAACGTGAGCATCCACTGACAGTTGAACAATTGTACATGATCAACTATCAGCTCTACACCCCACGTTCAACAATGTATAACCTTAATTCAATGCTCAAGTTCAGTCTTGAACAGTTTGATATGAGAATGCTTGCCAAAGCACTTTATGCAGCTATACGTAACCACCCTGCACTGTTAACAACTTATCACTTCAATGAAGACGGCAACATTATGCAGAGTTATCACCCGGAAATATTAAAGGAAATCAACGTTGAACATATGCTTGACAAAGAGTTCTATTTCTTAAAAGATACTCTTGTTCAGCCATTCAAGATGTTTAATTCACCACTCTTTAGAGTCAGGGTCTTCCAGACTGAAAAGAATGGTTATGCTTTCTTCGATGTGCATCACACAGTCTTTGATGGATCTTCATTTAAAGTATTCCTCAATGATGTTGTCAATGCCTATATGGGTCAGCCAATGTCCAATGACTACTATTATTTGATGCTTGAAGAACGTGAACATGACGAACAAACAGAATTCTATCAGGAAAGTAAAGAATACTTTGAAGACATCTATAGTGATGATGACTTTATGTGTGCACCTCGCATAGACTATAATTCACGCAATAATAATCTTGGAGAATTCATCAACTCTCTTGGCATCAATCAAATAGATATTTCTGATTTTGAAAAGAGATTACGTATCTCTCGTAACGAGTTCTTCTTGATTGTGGCCTGCATGGCGACAGCAATCTATAACAAAAACAACAATATCAAGTTGTCATGGATTTACAATGGCCGTGAGGATGCTAACTCCTTCAACACCGTTGGCTTGTTGTTTAGAAATCTGCCAATTGCCTTCAGATTTAAAGATGATATGACCTTGCGTGAAATCTGTGCTTCAGCCCATGAACAGGTACAGGAAGGTATCAAACATAGTATCTATCCATATGTTGAAAAAAACCCTTCACAAATCGTCTCTCGTAATGAATTAGGCTGCCTGCTCTATCAACAGGATATCCGTGACTTAGGTGGCATGGAAGATTACGATATCGAAACAATCAGTATCAAGCAGAATAAACAGGCATCACAATCCATCATTGATATGGAAGTTCTCGATGGCAGTGATGGTCTACAAATCTTTATTGATTACGCTGCAAGCCGTTATAAAAAGCAGAGCATGGAAGCTTTCAACCGTATCTTCATCGCTACTGGTCATATCTTGCTGTTGAACACCCAAAATAGTGAGATTACCTATAGTAAATTGAAAAAAGATATATTGGCAGATATTGGAGTCTTTGATAAAATATTAAGTGTATTCAAAATCAAATAATAAAGATAGGAGTAGTTAATAATGGAAATCACTAAGGTTAAAGCTGGCCATCAATTAAAACTATTTATCGTTGGACGTATTGACGCAATCACTTCAACTCAGCTAAGTGAAGTAATTGATCAGGAAATTGAAGGTGTTGATACAATTATCATGGACTTCTTAGGCGTTGACTATATCGCATCAGCTGGCTTAAGAGTATTATTATCAACCAAGAAAAGAGTTAAAGAATTAACTGTCGTTCACACCAGTGAAAATGTGAGAGAAGTATTTGAAATGACAGGCTTTGATCAATTCATCACTCTCAAATAAGTATTGACTCTCACTATGTAAAAAGTAAAACAATAACGGTATAACTTTTAGGAAGTTATACCGTTTTTGTTTGCACAAAAAAACTGATGCTCATTTAGCATCAGTTATTAAATCTTTATGCAGCATTAAATTTTTCTTTGCCCTGGCGGCAGCGAGGACATTTCCAATCATCTGGTAAATCTTCAAAAGCGACTCCATCATGTTCAGCTGGATCATAAACATAGCCACAAATTGAACATACATACTTACCTGATGCTTCTTTATCACCAAAGTCTACTTCGGCAAGAACAGTTTCTTCTGGATGATCTAAATCGATAACTTTCTTGCTTTCGAGATTTTCATAACCTTGAGGTGTATGTGTACCTAGATAGACAGTTGGATGATTGCGAATAAATTCACGTACTCTATCAAGTGTCTCTCTTGCAGCTGGCAAATCATCATAAACAACGGAAAGCTTGTTTTCATATAAAGCCTCATCAATATAAGTGATATCTGCCTGCATCATGTAGAAAAGCCCTTCGTTTTCAACAATCATAAGACTATTGCCTTTAGTATGACCTTTCGCTTTAACCATATAGATGCCATCGATAATCTTTTGTGATTCAGGGAAGTTATAATAAGCACCATCAGTAAACTTGACGGGAACGATATTATTAAGTCCTTGTAATTCAAGAGCATCCAGTTCTTCTTCATTTACATAGATTTTTGCATTAGGGAACTGATTCAGACATCCTGAATGGTCAGCATGCTTGTGTGTTAATAAAATCTTCGTGACCTGTTCAGTTTTATAACCAAGTGCTTCAAATGCTTCCATATAACTGCAAATATCTTTTCCCGTATAAACTGCACTAGTCTCGTTTGGTGATTCTTCAGGTGTTCCTGCAGGTAAACCTGTATCAAGAAGAATGACTTCATCTCCTGTGTCTACCAGATAATTCTGAAGACTGCCACGATAGCGTACATTTGGATCAAACTTTTCAATTCCTTCTTCACCACCAAATGCGAATGGTTGTGAATAAAAGCCATCTTTTCTAAATTTTACTGCTTTAATTTCCATCTTTTTACTCTCCTTCCGTTACTTTTTTGTAACCTAACAACAATGCCTGTTTCCTTTTCTTTTAAAAGTTTGTTTCTATTTCAATTATATCGTATGCACTATTCGTTACAACACTTTTCTAAAAATGGAGCTTTTAGATCATAAAAAAAGGCTATGATTGACATAGCCTTAAGTTGCTTATTTAAGCAGGATTTCACCGTTAGATTCGATGATATCTTTATAATGATAATATGATTTCTTGAACTTACGTTCGAGTGTACCATGACCATCATTGAAACGATCGACATAAACGAAGCCATAACGTTTCTTCATTTCACCAGTACCTGCAGAGACAACATCAATTGGACCCCAATAGAGGTAACCACGACAGTCAACACCATCTTCAATAGCTGCATGAACATTCTTCAAGTGTTCATCAATATAGTGTTCACGGAAGCTGTCTTCAATAGTGCCTTCTTCATTAATATTTTCGTCCAAGCCAATACCATTTTCAACGATCAATAATGGCATATGATAACGATCATATAAAATATTAAGAGTATAGCGTAAACCTTCTGGGTCAACTGCCCAGCCCCAAGGTTTTGGTGCCTTATCTACAAGATAAGGATTTTCACGACCAGTTAAACCACCTGTATCACCAGTGACATTAACACCAACATCATAAGTTGTGCTGCGATAATAACTGAATGAGAAGAAGTCAACTGTATATTCCTTAATCAATGCACGTTCTTCATCAGTGAATTCAACTGTGACGCCCTGTTTCTTCCATACTTTATTTAAATATGTTGGTACATAACCAAGGCAGAATGGATCACCAAAGTAGAAAACGCCTTCTCTTTGAACATCAAGTGCACCTAAAATATTCTTAGGATTACAGTTATAAGGATAAGTAGCAATACCTGAGCAAGTTAACATACAGCCGATTTTAGCATCTGGGTCAATTTCATGACCTGCTTTGACTGTATTAGCATTGGCAACAAGGAAATTGTGATAAGCATCCCACTGATCTTGTAAAGTTGTTGAATCAACTGGTTTTGTTGGATCAGCTGGATCTTTAATTGTGAGGACACCACCAGCAACAAATGGCATTCTGAATAATGCATTGACTTCATTGAATGTCAAATAATACTTAACAAGACCTTTGAATTCTTTGAAGCAAACTCTGACATAACGATCCCAGAATTCAATCAGTTTTGGATTTGACCATCCACCATATTCAGTCAACAGATAAAGTGGTGTTTCATAATGTGATAATGTAATGACTGGCTCCATGCCCAATTCTTTCATAGTAGCGAAGAAATCTTTATAGAATTCAACACCTTTTTGGTTAACTTCTTCTTCATCACCCTTAGGGAATAAACGACCCCAGGCAATTGAAGTTCTGAATGTATTGAATCCCATGCCGGCCATCAATTTCATATCTTCTTTGTAACGATGATAACCATCAACAGCTGTATGTGATAAATAAGCAAGATTTGGATCTAAAGCCATTTCATATTTTTTGGTTTCTTCATTCCATTTCAAGCCAGGATTTCTTGACATAATACCAACGACAACATCAGTGACGTTTGGCAACTTGCCATCGGCATCCCATGCACCTTCATACTGATTAGCGGCAATAGCGCCACCCCACATAAAATCTTTTGGAAAACTCATTATTCTCTACCTCCTGATTTCATTATATCGTGTCTAAACAATTAAAAACAACTTAAACAGAAGAAACCGCCACTTTTCATAAGTGACGGTATAAAATCAATTATTCAACACTCTTTAAGGCAACGATTGGATCAATATCATTAAGCGTTTGATTGGTCATGATGTTGACAGCCAACGCAAAACCAGCTGCAATAGCTATCGAAATAAAGTAACTAAATGGTTTAATATAGACCGCAAAATAGAGCGATGGCATTTTTAATGCAGTCGTTAAAGAATGTGAGAATAGAATACCAAAAGGAACACCTAGTATGATTCCAATTGAAGTCAGGATCAAGGTTTCTTTATTGACATACAAATGAACTTCAGGATCAAAGAAACCCAATACTTTAATTGTCGCGAGCTCACGAACACGTTCAGAAATATTGGTTGCTGACAAGGTGAATAAAACCGCAAAAGCCAGTGCCGCTGACATCACTACCAATAAAACAACAACGACATGGATCAGCTTCACTGATTCACTAAAAGTATCACGCAATTCATCCGTTGAAACCGAAGATATTAAATCATCGTATTGCTTGATTTCATCAATAGTCTTAGCAGCATCTTCGTGATCTTTGAATATAACCATCTGAGCATTTGTTTCAAAATCATCAAACAAAGATTCATAGAAAGATTGACTCATATAAAGGGCATTGCCAAGATAATTTTCAACAAGTGCTGTGACTTTCACATCACGACTTTCAAATTTTAAATTTTGAACAGTCACTGTATCCCCTTTTTTGAATCCAAGAATAATACCGGCATTCTTAGTTGTATATAAGCCTTCTTTTCCCAGCTTCAGAGTCTCATGGGAATCATGATCATTGAGTGAGATGTAGTCGCTCAACGTCACGTCATCTGGGAAGACATACAACGTCATGACCTGCGTATCACCGTGATTTTTAAGTGTTACAGATTCGACTGTTAATGCTGTTCTTGCTTTGATTTCATCATGACCATCAAGCATTTTTCCAAAGTCATCGTTATCCTTTGACACAATACCTAAATAGTCATAATGATTAATAACATCATACTGACGATAAATCAAATTATTGACGGAATCATTGATCGCAAAACCAACAACAAGTAATGATGTACAGCCAGCTATACCAATGATAGTCATGAATAATCGCTTCTTATATCTAAACAAATTACGGGCAGTGACTTTATTCAAGAATGATAAGTGATTCCATATTGGTGTAATACGTTCTAACAACACGCGGGAACCAGCTTTTGGCGATCTTGGACGCATCAAAGAAGCTGGCATCTCTTTCAGAGTTGCACGACACGTCCAGGCAACCGTTGCCACAACACTCAACAAGAACAGAAGTGAACCACCTATTCCATAGAGTGGCAGATAATGCATCGTATAATATGGGAATTGATACATAGAGTGGAAAATGGTAAAGATGATGACTGGGAAGCCAATAAAGCCAGCCAGATTACCAAGTATACAGCCCACAAATGCCGCTATACCAGCATAAGCCATATATTTTAATCTGATTTCATGGTCATTAAAGCCTAATGCCTGATAAGTACCAATTAGTCCTCGTTCTTCATCAACAAGACGGTTGACGGTGGTCATGCACATCAATAATGCCACAATGATAAACAGTATAGAAAAGATAACAGCTAAAGACTCAATCGAACCTGCATCACTGATGACATTTGTATAACCAGACATATAAGAACGGTTTTGTAAATACCATTGAGCTTTGTCCAAAGAAGCGATATCTTCTCTGGCATCAGCGACTTCTGCAATTGCATCTTTCTTTTCTTTTTTGTATTTTTTGGCATTCTTTTTGTACTTTTTTAAACCTTTTTGATAGTCTTTCAAACCATCATTGTATTCCTTGACACCTTTGTAATAATCTTTATATCCTTTATCGATTTGTTTCTTCGCTTTCTTCAACTTAGCCTTAGTCGTTTTCTTTTGACGTTTAAGGGTCTTTAATCCCTGAGTGATTTTTCTCTTATTGGATTTTAAAGATTTCGATTGTCGATTAAGTTCTTTTTCTCCAGCATAAATCTGTTTCAAGCCTGCTTCGACTTGCTCCTTTTGTGCATAATAAGCAGCTTTTTCTTCTTCAGACATGTAGTCGACATAAGCACTTTGGGCATCAATTTGAGCTTTAGCATTAAGTAATTGTTTCTTTTGGGCAGACAGCTGCTTTTTCGCCTTTTTCAATTGTTTTTCACCAGATTTAATCTGTTTTTTGGCTTTCGTTAATTTCTTCTGTGCTTTCTTGAATTCACGGTTAGCCTTTTTTTCGTTATCAGCTAATTTTTTCTTGTTTTGATCAAGTTCCTTTTTACCGTCATCAAGTTCTTTTTTGCCTTTGACAAGATCTTTCTTGGCTTTGTTCAGCTTCTTTTTAGCCTTATTGAGTTTCTTTTCGGCTTTTGCAAATTCCTTATACATATCTGCTTCAGCGTCATCGAGTTTTTCCGTAGCAGTCTTTTTAACTTCCTTAGTGCGTGCTGATTCACGTTCTGATTTAATCGTTTGAGTAATTCGATTCAGAACATCATCACAGTGAACACTATAGTCATCCTGGTGGCGCAATGAATCATCATTATCTGTAATAGCCATACCGATTGCCGTATAGACATCACTATCGATGGCTTCAAAAGGCACATAAAACACGTAGTCAGTGGTTGCGGTCGATCTAAATGAGGTACCGCCATCATTCTGATTGATATCTGTAGGATCAACACAAATACCAGAAATTGTATAAGTGGTATGTTTAAAGTTAGGCTCATCGTCTTCGAGTTCGAAATCGTCATCGTCTTCATCTTCTGAATGTTCTTCTTCAATGACAACCTGATCACCTATACCTTGTCCACTATGTTTGATATATAAAGCCGATACAAGTATCTCCGTCGGCTTTTTTGGATAGTCGCCTTCGATGAGATAAGGGGTATCAATTTGTCCGTCAACAAAACTTTTAACAGTGGCTGAATGGTTGTCCTGATCAATTTTCACATGAACATTTTCTTCATAAAATCCTGATACCTGAACGACATCTTGCTGCTGACTCAAGATTTTAAGATCATCATCAGTTAGACCAAGAGTTGACTGCACAAGAATATCATGCAACTGCTGTTGAGCAAAAAAGTGATCTGCTGAACATCTCAAATCATAGCAACACGCTTGAAGTCCACTTAACATCGTGATTGACAATGCTGAGATGACGACGATAGCGAAAAATCGTTTCCACTCGTGTCGGATCGTCCTTAAAATGTCACTTCTATAACAACCCATAACATCACCACTCAATCTCAGCAATAGGACGAGGTGATGGATTTAAGGTTTGTTCAATCACCTGGCCATTTTTAAAACGAATCAGGCGATCAGCCATTGGTGCTAAAGCAGAGTTATGAGTGATTAAGACAACGGTTATCTCCTCTTTACGACAGATGTCCTGAAGCAATGATAAAATTTGTTTACCTGTTTCATAGTCAAGAGCACCTGTAGGTTCATCACACAATAACAATTTAGGATTTTTAGCGATAGCACGAGCAATAGAAACACGCTGTTGTTCCCCACCTGATAATTGAGATGGGAAATTGTTCTGACGTTCACTTAAGCCAACCTGAGTTAATATTTCACTGGCATCTTTAGCACCTTTTCTAATTTGTGCTGCCAACTCCACATTTTCAAAAGCAGTCAGATTAGGAATCAAATTATAAAACTGAAAAACAAAACCAATCGCATCACGGCGATAACCGATTAACTGTCGTTTATTAAAGGTCGTAATATCCACGCCATCAATCCATACATGTCCTGAAGTCGTATAGTCCATACCTCCAAGAATATTGAGAGCGGTCGTTTTACCTGCACCTGAAGAACCTAAAATAACTGCAAGCTCACCTTTCTCAATAGAAAAAGAAGCCTGATCAAGGGCGTTGATACTGGTTTCACCAGTAATATATGTTTTTGTAACCTGGTCAAATTCTATATAACTCATATAGTTGTCACTCCTGTTACTCAAGCTCCTGAATCGCCTTGACGGCAATAACGAATAATAAAATCTGTTGATGATATTTTGGCTGAAGAATATCAAATACATGACGACCGTTAATACAATCATAATGAGCCAATAACTTACCATGACGATCGACAATATCAAAATGATCTTCTTCCATCAAGCCTCTAATCATCCATCCTTGAAAATGGATATCATAACGTTTTTGTTTAAGTGACAGGACACGTTTAACATATCCTGCATCTTCATCATTTATGATAATTTTGAAGACTGGCATAATATTGGTAATACCATCATCAATGCGGCCAATCTCTTCATCATGAATATTCTTCATGACAATCTGGTGGCCCCACCATAATTTGGATTCAATGCCATAGAGTTTATGATTCTGTTCATCCACAACGATGAACTCATCGGGAAATGTAATATGATGATGATTAATTGTCAGTTTCATTGTCAGTCTCCTTATCAAAATAATTATAACATTAAATATGTTGCTTTTATATGTACAAAAAGAAAGAGAACACAAAAAAAGGATGAGCCAGAGCTCATCCCATTATGACTTATTAATCAACTTTAGTATATTTATCTACGATTTCGTCATATTTACCGTTAGCTTTTAAGTTAGCTAAACCTTTATTGAAAGCAGCTAATAATTCAGCGTTTTCACCTTTCTTGACTGCGAAACCATATTCACATGGAGATTCATTTTCGCAAGGTAATTTGAAATCCTGCTGACCAGTAGCGATTGCATATTTGATAACTGGAGTGTCTTCGAATAATGCATCTACTTCACCATTCTTAAGATCTTCATACATAACTGATGACTGTTCAACAACTTTGATTGAGAAGCCATATTTCTTAGCGATAGAATCAGCGAATTCATAACCAGAAGTACTTGTTTTAGCAACAACTGTTTTGCCTTTCAAGTCTTCATAACCTTTGATGTTAGAATCTGCTCTTACTGCTAAAGTAACACCTGAAGTATAGTATGGATCAGAAAAATCATATTTTTCTTTTCTTGCATCGTTGATTGTCATACCAGCGATCATACCATCAGCTTCACCAGATTCAACAGCTGTCATAGCAGCATCGAAACCAACTGAATTGATTTTGATAGCGATACCCTGATCTTCAGCGATAGCTCTGATCAAGTCCATATCAATACCAACCATTTCGCCTGCATCGTCAGCGAATTCAAAAGGTGCGAATGTAGTGTCAGTAGCAATTGTATATGTTTTAGCATCTGAAGAGTCTGAAGAGCTTGAAGATGAACCACAAGCAGCTAAGCACATTACCATTGCTAAAGCAACTAAAAGTTTAAATAATTTCTTCATGTTAGAGTCCCCTTTCTAATATGGAATCATTATACAACGAATAAAAATGAAACAAAACAATTAATTATGAAAATTTGAAAAAAATTTATTAATTTAATAAAACATGTTATGCCACAAATTTTTGATTAAACTGCTGTTTTAAATACAAATAACGTTCCTTTTTCTCCTGTTTTGAGAAGTGAATGTCTCTGCTTTGAAGAGGATTATTATCATAATCAAGCACTTCATCATGGAACTGTTCACTAGTCAGATCAAAAACACAGCCATCAACGACATTGTAACAATGGTAATTACCTCCAGGACGAAGGATTCCATAAACATCACCACCTATTAAATCCTGAACCAGAAAGGCAGTTATAGAGCACTGACCAACTGTTTTATCAGTTTCACTCCAGCTATTTCTTAAACGTGGTGCACATGTATATTCACACCATAACTGATCTAAAGCATCATATAAATCTCTAGGGGTATGTATATCTGGACAACCTTTAATATCAAAATGCAAAGGTGTATCATGGCCATAAAAATGATAAGTCATAAAAATCTTCTCTCTTAAAAAATAGATCCTTGAAAGGATCTATTATAATACCTGATTGAGGAAGTTAATGGTACGTGGTTCTTTTGGATTATTGATAACTTCTCGAGGATCGCCTTCTTCCACGATATAGCCACCATCCATAAAGATCAAACGGGTACCAACTTCACGGGCAAAGCCCATTTCGTGAGTGACAACAACCATTGTCATACCTTGTTGAGCCAAGTCTTTCATAACGTTAAGAACTTCACCAACCATTTCTGGGTCAAGGGCACTTGTTGGTTCATCAAACAACATGATATCAGGATTCATTGCCAAAGCACGAGCAATAGCGACACGCTGTTTCTGACCACCAGATAATTGCGAAGGATAACGATCCGCAAATTCTTTTAAACCAACACGTTCTAATAATTCATGGGCTCTGACCTTAGCTTCATCCTTAGTCATTTTTTTCAATTCAACAGGTGCCAAAGTAATATTTTCTAAGACAGTCATATGAGGAAACAGGTTAAAGTGCTGAAACACCATACCAATGTTTTCTCTAATTTTATTGATATTGATCTTAGTATCAGTGATATCTACACCATCAACGATCATCTGACCAGCTGTGATGTCTTCCAGACGGTTAATACAACGCAGGAATGTTGATTTACCACTGCCAGAAGGACCAATAATACAAAGAACTTCACCTTTGTGAACAGTTGTAGAAATGTCTTTAAGAACCTCTGCTTTACCAAAGTTTTTCTTTAAATTTTTGACAACGATTTTTTCTTCAGCGTTTTTATTAATCTCTACCATAAGACATCTTCCTTTCTACAAACTTAGACAGTTGGGCAAGTGATAAACAAATGATCAGATAATAACATGCCAAATAACAATACAATGCCAGAGTCGCACTTGACCAGTTAGCGTTGATTGTTTTAGCAACATTAGTCAATTCTGCAAGACCAATTGTTGACATCAAAGAGGTATCTTTAATAGAAATAATGAACTGGTTGATGATACTTGGAAGCATTGTACGTAACGCCTGAGGCAAAACGATACGACGCATTGTCTTACCATAACTTAAACCAAGAGAACGAGATGCTTCAATCTGTCCTGGATCTACGGCTTCGATACCAGCTCTAACAATTTCCGCCATATAGGCACCAGCATTAAGTGTCAATACAACAACTGAAGCTGGGAACATACCACCTAAATCAACCCAGCGGAAACCTAAAAATTGAGGGATACCATAATAAATAATCAAAATCTGTACCAGCATTGGTGTGCCACGAATGATATTGATATAAACATTACAGAGAATGCGCAAGAAACGCATAATGATATTTTTAGATTTTGATGTGTTGATCAGGCCGACAATAATACCTACAATTGTTGCAAAGATTAAAGAAATAACGGCTAATTCAATCGTAATTCTAAATGCCGCAAGAAATCTAGGTACAAATTTTTGTACATTTCCTAAAAAACTAATGATATTCATTAAAATCCCCCCTTAATGAGTTAATTTTACATGATATGTTTTTTCTTGTCAATTTACTTCTCACCCCCGACAAAATGTATCAGTGAACCTACGTAAACCATAAAGGTTTAAAAATAACCCACCGGATGAATAATATGGTCTTCAAGAGGATCAAAGCCAGTCAATTCTTGATCTTGCATGGTGACCAGTCTTTTAATTTTATCATGACCATATTTCTCTCTGATTTGATCTATGACCTCATCAAGATGCTTTTCCTTCTGGCGTTCTTCATCACTCACAAAAAATGACAGCTGTTCCCTGCCATCATCAGGACCAAGATGAGCAACCGTGACATTGATTGAACGATATCTAACGCCCTCCTGGTAATATTTATGAACTAAGAACATAACTGTTTCCATGATTTCTGATGCCGTATTAGTGGGAATATCGATTTTCATTTGACGGCTGAATGACGCAAGGTCTGAATTGCGCAAAGCAATAGAAATAACATCTCCCTTTAATCCCTGCTCCTTTAAACGTGTCGCCACACTTTCAACTAACACATAGAAAACCATTTTCAAGTCTTCAATCGACTCCATATCACGAACAGCAGTGATACCATTACCAATCGACTTGATATCTTGTGTCTGATTGATCAGTGACACATCAACACCATCATAACCATTCGCAAAACACCACAAGGTATCACCAAACTTGCCAAGAAAGCTATGAAGATAAGCTGATGACTTTTTTGCAAGATCACCGATTGTTCCAATACCTCGTGCCCTTAGCTTTGGCGCCGTACGATAGCCAACATAAAACAAATCTTCAATAGGTAAAGGCCATATAATGTCCTGATAATTATCCTTGGTGACGACGAGAAAACCCTGATGTTTACTAATATCGGAACCAATTTTGGCAAATACCTTATTGTAAGAAACACCCATTGACACTTTCAATCCCAATTCAATTTCAACTTGTTTTTGAATTTTTCTTGCGAGAAGAACCGGATCTCCAAACAATTGTGCTGAATGGGTAATATCGATCCAGGCTTCATCTAAACCAAAGCTTTCAACACGATCACTGTATCGACGATAGATATCCTTTACCGCATTCGTGTAATAAATATAATCATCATAGCGAGGATGAATGATCAAAAGATCAGGACACTTTTTTATCGCTTCACGTAGTGATTCTCCTGTTTTGACCCCACACGCTTTAGCGAGATCATTTTTTGCTAAAATAATGCCATGACGTGATTCTTCATGACCACCTACTGCCATTGGGACAAGACGTGTGGAGGGGTACTTCATCTCTTCAATCTGTGCATAACAATGATTGATATCACTATGTATGATCCATCTTTCTGCCATCACTATCACCTCCATACTTATTATAAATTCAAAAAGTTGCATATATCAATATATTATGCAACTTTATCAAGATATGAAAATGAATTGTCGCAAATAAAAAGCGTCTATTTTACTAGACGCTAGTGATTATTTCATATAACCTTTATCTTTGATGACACGGACTACATCAAGTACCTTATCACGGCAAATTTCATCAGTTGTTGCTTCTACCATGACACGTACTAATGGTTCTGTACCAGATGGACGCACCAGGATACGGCCATCATTGCCAAGTTCTTTTTCAGCTTTTGCGACTGCTGCCTGAACATCTGGATCAGCCTGTGCTGCTTCTTTATCAGTTACATGGACATTACGCAAGTACTGTGGATAGATTTTAACTTTTTTAGTTAAACGCATCAATGAAGTCTTGTTTTCAAGCATCGCTTCAAGAATCTTCAATGAAGTTAAGATACCATCACCGGTTGTTGCATGCTTCGCAAAGATGATATGACCTGACTGTTCGCCACCGATCATATGACCATTCTTGACCATGTTTTCGTAAACATACTTGTCACCAACTGCAGTTTTTTCATAGTTGATACCAGCTTCATCTAAGGCTTTGTATAAACCAATGTTACTCATAACAGTGGTTACAATTGTATTGTTGGCAAGTTCGCCATGTTTCTTCATTTCCAGACCGCAGATATAAAGAATCAAGTCACCATTGATTTCACGGCCAAATTCATCAACTGCAAGACATCTGTCAGCATCACCATCATAAGCGAAACCAACATCAAGACCATTTTCAGTAACAAAACGTTTTAATGAATCAATGTGTGTTGAACCACAACCATTATTGATATTGATACCATTTGGTTCATTATTAATGACATAAGTCTTAGCACCTAAGGCATCAAAAACGCTTTTTGCAATCATGAAAGCTGCACCATTAGCGCAGTCAAGACCTACTCTTACATCCATGAAAGCACGTTTAGGAATACTCATCAAATAACCGATATAACGGTTACGACCTACTGAATAGTCCTGAGCACAACCGATGTCTTCTCTTTTTGCCATTGGGATTTCACCCATTAAGCCATCGATATATTCTTCAATCTGGCTTTCAATACGGCCGTCCATTTTCTGACCCTGATTATCAATAATTTTGATACCATTATCCCAATAAGGATTGTGAGAAGCAGAAATCATGATACCACAATCAAAACCATCAGCACGTACGATATAAGAGACTGAAGGTGTTGTTGTAACGTGCAGCAAATAAGCATCGGCACCTGAAGCAGTCAAACCAGAAACTAAGGCATATTCAAACATATAGCTTGAACGTCTTGTATCCTTACCAATTACGATTCTTGCTTTACGGTGTCTGTTATGGCGATTGAAATACCAACCTAAAAAACGACCAACTTTATATGCGTGTTCTACGGTTAGATCAACATTTGCTTCACCGCGGAAACCATCTGTTCCAAAATATTTACCCATAAAAGTACCTCCTAAAAAGTTCTTATCGTCATTTTATCACGTTTTAAACTTTACGCAATAAATTGCATGAAAATATGTATTCTAACTCAATTTTGCCACATTTCTATTGATGAGAAAACTTGATTTTTCGTAAAGTATCTATCATAATGTTGTCTTGAAGGAGACTAAGGATGAAATATATTGATTTATATGGACACTATGCCTGGAATATTGATAAAGGCGTTCGCAATCGTGAAGAAGCTTTAAGACTCTTAGAAATTGCCCATCGCCATAACATCACCCGCATTGTTGCAACCCCAGAACTCGTGCCCTCCAAATTTGAATTAGAAGACATTTATAATGCCAAAGGCCGCATGAATGAATTACGTCTGCTTGCAAAACGTCATCACATCAGAGTTTACGATGGCAGCATCGTCATTCTTAATCGCCATACTATTACTGTTATGGATCAACGCCTTTTCATCCCTGTTGGCAATTCCCGTTACGTTTTGTGTGCCTTGATGCCACAAGATCAGTACATGGATTTCCATAAAGAAGTCGCACTTTATCTATCGAGTATCATCAATATCGAATACAAACCAATCATCACTAATGTCAATGAACTATGTCAAAGTGACGAAGATCTCAAATGGATTACATCCCTTGCCAAGGCTGGTTGCCTGCTTGCTATCTCTGCCGAAAGTCTCGTCTCTAAAGACCGTGCATTGAAAAAACGATTATATAAATTGCTTGATGCCAACCTTATTACCCTTATTGCCTCCGGTGTTGTTGATAGTTCACATCAGGTTGATGCTCTTTCTCAGGCATGCCATCAGCTCGCTAAACGATATGAATATCAAGGTATCAAGGATTTGTTCTATGACAACCCAAAACTCATACTCCATGATGAAGAGGTCAACCATCGCCTGGTCATCAAACAATCACTTATATCAAAAATAAGAGATATCATCTAAGAAGGAATCGCAGCGATTTCTTCTTTTTTTCGCCAAAAAAAACAAGGTCGATTGACCTTGTTATTTTGCGTTTGTACTTGGTAAATAGATCCAGCCAGTCTTGCCACTGTAAGAAGCCTTACCCCAGTTACCACTGACTTTCGTCACTTTCACTTTAACACCTTTTTTGATTGTCTTCAGTGATTTTGATGAAGATGAGTTGCTCTTGCGAAGATAAGTTTTCTTTGATGTCTTCCAAGTGCCAGTTGAATACTTTGTAGTCTTAGAAGAATAAGTTAAAGCAATCCAACCAGTTTTAGACTTGTAGGTAATCTTACCCCAGTTGCCACTGACTTCAGTAACATAAACTTTCGTACCTGGATTGATTGCCACAAGAAGCTTATATTTTGTTGAAGGACCAGTTCTTAAATTCATTTCATCATTTAGCTTATAATAACCTGTTGAATATTTTGAAGCTTTAGCTTTTGTTGATGAACTTGATGATGAAGTAGATGAAGAAGTCGTCGAATTAGAAGTTGTTGCCTTTGTAGCAGTAGCAGTTGCTGTTGTCTTTGTTGCACTAACTAAGTCAGCATACAACAATGAAACATAACCAGTTTTACCACTGATTGTTGTTTTACCAAAACGTCCAGAAACTGAAGTAACAGTAAACTTTGTTCCCTTAGAAACAACTTTTAAGACAGAAGAAGTTGTATTAGCTGCTGATCTCATATTGACATCACCAGTTGTTTTATAAGTTCCAGTTGAGAAATTATAGCTTTCAGAGTTTGTTGATTTTGCAGTAGTTGTTGTTGTTTTTGTGTTTGTTGCTTCAGTTGTTGTTGGAGTTGAAGTTGAACCATAGCGGAAGATACCTGACCACTTATTGTCATAGTAAGTTTTAATGTTGATTTCCTTACCACTGCCATCACCGACTTTACCATCATAGTCGAGATGAGCACCACACAATTGATTGGAACCGATATAGATTTCAGTATGACCACTGCGCCATAAAATATCACCTTTCTGTAACTGAGAAGATGAAGACAAGTTCAAATTAGAAATATAAGTAAATCCTGCTTTTTTAAAATCAGATTTCATTGTGGCTGTACAACCCATCGAAACTGAAAAACCAGCAGCACGATAAGCAGCATAAACTAAAGCGCTGCAATCATATTCAACGCCTCCAAGCTTATTGCTTTTATTTCTTTTAGATTGAGAATAACCATTGCGGTCATCGTTAGCGACAGCTACTGCCCAATTAATCGCAGTTGATACCTTAGCTGCAGCTAATGCTTTTGTCATCATTGCGCCATTCACAAGTGATATCGCAAATAGACAAACAAACATCTTGATAAACAGACTTCTAATCGCTTTCATAACTTTTTCCCTCTAAATATATCGATAATTTCTAACTACATTTATAGAATAACCGAAATATTTATTCTAAGCAATAGTTTCTTAAGATTTTCTTAGTTTTTCCTTTAAAAAGTGTTCATTTTTCTGTTTATCGCATCCTATTTTTAGGTTTATCCTATATATTTCTTATGTAATTAAAAAAAGCACCATTTTTTCAACGCTTTTTCGTATGGTGCTTTTTGAGTTTAATCTGCTTTCTTTGTTTTTGTTTTTTTAGACTTTTCTGTAGCACTTTCTATTTCTTCAATCAGTTTATCTAGTTCGTCATTAACTTCCCTATAGTCTTTCTGCAACTGACGATTTGTTTCCTTTTGAGCTTTAAGCTGAGCCTGAATTTGTGTGTAACGATAATACTGGAAGCCATTAGCTCCAATGGCCCCAAGCAATAAGACAACTGTTAAGAATCTGATAAAAGCCTTTAATTTTGGATGGCCTTTCTTACGTTTGTCCTTCTCTGTCTGAACATCAACTTTCGTATCTTCTTGAGTCAATGATGTCTCTTCAATAGCACGTGTGATTGGCTGTTGAATTGTATCAGTCTGATAAGTAAAGTTTCTAACTTTTGTGTGTGTCAGTTCTGGAACTGTATGGAGATGAATAATGACGGCTGTAATATCATCAGTAATCATATGCTCACGCAAATGATTATTATCTACGATTGACTTAAGTTCCTGGTCATCTGCAGTAAACACTTCTTTCATTGAATTAGGATCATAGCCTTGATATGAAGGTTCTAGATAAGCGTTAGTAAATCCGTCCGTACCTAAGCAGATGGCACTGAAGTCATCTTTGTTGACACGGATGACACGCATACGTTTAGACGTTTCGCGATGGGCAGCCTGATAAACCTGATCCTGAGCATTATTGTCTGGATATGACAGGATGACTGGTGCCACCATAGCATCAGTATGTGGTAAACCAATAACGGCACCATCACCGGCATGGATGATGGTTAAGACATTACCTTCATAAAAACAAGCTAAGAAGGTCGATGAAAAATCATTTTCTGTTGCGCTAGGTTCTTGCTTGATCAAACGAGCTATCAGCTGTCTGAATTTTTCTGCAAAGTCATCACGGATTTCTTCACAGGTCATTGAATTATAATGAGTGATAACCCCATTCCTTATCAAATATTTCCCCATGCCTTGAACAAGTGCCTGGGCGCCAACTCCACCATACATTGAATGTGAAACGCCATCAGCCACGCAACAGACAACCGGCTGATCATGGATGAAGAGGGCATCTTCACAATCCTTATGATCAATCGCATGAGCCGTACCGGTCAGGTTGATTGAATTAATTCTTGTCATATGACCCTCCTCCTTACATGAAAATAAATAATATGAGTAATACGATGATGGCAACAATACAGCCAATACCATACATCAATGGTTTCTTATATTCACCAGTTTTAATGAATCGTTCCCAACGTTCTTCGTCAGTTTCACCTTCAATTGAAGTTGCTGCCGTTGCTAAGAAGATCTCAAGGATTTTTTTCTGCCATTCTGGAAGAACGACTTCTTCTTCATCTTTGTGATAGTCGAATATTTCTTTCGTCTTCTTCTTTTCTGTTTTTTCAACTTTATGTTCAACCTGATCTGTTTTCTTGGTATCATTAGTTTTCTTTAAGCTGAATGGCAGCTTCAATTTTGGAAATTCAATTTCCTTGTTTGACTGATGGCTGGTAACAACTTCTTCTTTGACATCTTCTTCGTCTTCATCTGCGTTGAACGCAAATACATGGTTGAAATAGTCTTCATTACGTTTCTTGATATCAAGATTAATTGCTGCCAGTTGCTGAGCACAGCTTGCTGGGATTGCTTCTTCATAAGCTGCAACGACAAGACGTGCCAGGTGTGGAGCTTTTTCACGAAGATAGTTTTTACCATCTTCATCAAGAATGACATGACCACGATCATCATAGAGTCCCAATAAATCTGCAGGATTCATATAGGCTGAGATCATGATTGTCAACATTGTATAGGACAAATCAATTGAGTGATAGAACAATAAATCATTATCGAATTCAATTGGTACACCATTTTGTTTATCAGCTGACTTAGTCGTTGCTGGATAATTCAAATACTGCGTTGAATCGATATCGATGACATGAGCCAGACAATTTTCAAAGTTACAAAGAATATTGTGAGCAAGGTCTTTATGATAAATACCATAAAGCTGCATTGCGATAACTTGTTTCATGATTTCTCTTGCCACTGTTTCAGCGTTGATTTGTTGGTGGAAGGATTTGAGATTAATAGTTTCCCCTTCAAAGTTACGCATGACAATACCAATTGGCTGATCTTTTTCATCATAAACAACAGCCAGTGGAATGGCAGTTAAAGGTAAGTCATCAACGATTTCGGTAAACTTTTTCAATTTTGTGACTTCAAATTGATACAGTGGACGGTCATAAATCTTCACACGCCATTTTGGATTATCCTTGACAACAAATGTAATACCTTCCTGTCCAGATTGAATGTTGCGCTGTTCACCAATATGCTGGAAATAGACCTGATCACCAATCATAAAATGACACAAGCCACGATAACCGATTGGGTTATTAATTGGTTCACGCTGCAAGCCCTTGGTTCCGAATGACTTTGAAGTCAAATAGTTAACTGCATAAGGTTGAACATTCTGGAACTTTGGTGATTGCGCTGAACGGTTATAACCAATGCAAGCAAAGACATTACCTTTATAACGTGTCATTGCGACTGAAGAGATAATTGGATTAATCGCATTTGTAGGCGTCAGATATAAATCTTCTTCACTATCTCTGTTAGCATATAAATATTCATCAAGATCAAAAGCATCAACTGTCATCGTATCGATATTGGCAGCATCGAAAGCAGCAAGCAAATGCTGGTAACGATTTGTCGCATGAATGCATTCAGCGATTTCCTGCATACCAGTAAAGATCATGATGACATCACCGCTCGCACCAAAATCAGGAAGAGACTTTTCTAAAGTCTCATACTGAGGTGATAGCAGGCTTTGACCTAATAAAAGAATTTTCTTCATCTTATGCATCCCTTCCCGTCAGGTTGTTGAAGTAGAATAAGACATTAGTTGCCAGGATATGGCTTAAATATTCACCATAGGCAACACGGTTGTTCTTAGGTGGTCGGCTGACCTGGTCAAAAGGACCATTAGTCGCATCGACATCTGTAGATGAAGCCAGCTGTAAAGCTTTCATACAATTGATAATTGTCTTTTCACTGTCTTCCTGGTCCATTAAAATTTTGTAGCCACCAAAGTCTACGCCATCTTCATTATCGCTTGTAACGCATTCAACAATGATTTTACGGTTATAAGCCATATCTTCAGATAAAGTCTTAAGGATACCAGTATATCGTTCAGTGTTTTCTGTGCATTTTGCATCTGTCACAATGAAGAAGAATGGAATTGTACAAATCTGCTTACTGACTTCACAAGCCTTCATGACTTCACCAAGGTAAGTATCGGCTTTTCTAAAAGCTGAAACAAGTGGTGAATGACCTCGGCACATTAAAGGTAGAGTACCAATAAAAGCTTCAGCATCAAAATCACGAAGTTCACCAAAATAGAGAACGCGGCTGCGATCACGATAAATGCCAATAATAATTAATGTGAAGTAACGTTTACCAACTGCTTTCAGATGGTTGACCGTCTGTCTGACAATCGATTTGATTTGATCCTTATAAAGTTCCATTGAACCAGATAAATCAAGAATAATGCAAAGAGGTGTACGAGGATTAGTCATGACCCCTACTTTCATATTTTCGAGACGATAAATCTGTTCACTGATTTCAACACTTGATAATTCATTCATTCGTCATCCCTGCCTTTCTCTCATTGATTAGTTTATAGTAAGATGATGAGACACCGCTGGCACATATAATGCCAAACATGCCTCCATAACATATTGCTGCCGATATACCTTTGGAAATACCTGGTAAAACAACGCCTGTCAATGGGATGATAGAGAATGTACCACCCATATTGAGGATAATCGCAAAGATAATACCCGCAATCGATAAAGCTGTCATAACTTGCTGGAATCGATTTTGCTGCTGAAGAGAATTAAATGTCGTATAGATCAGCAACATAACCATAAGCAGCATAATAAATAAGAAGATTGCTCCGTGTCGTTGCGCTAATAAGCCCATGACAAGGTCACTGTTGGCAGCCATGACACCTTTTAAAGTATCAAAGCTTGAATTACCTAAAAGTCCGCCATTAGAAAATGCGGCGACAAGAGCATGGACCGACTGGTAACCATAACCATTATGCGTCGCCAGCGAACCACTTCCTGTTAAAATTTGGAAAATAGTATTGCCTTCACCCATCCAGTTTGTGAAACGGTAAGCAGCTGTAGAAGAAAGCTTTAAGATTGCTTTGGCTCCTACCATTGTTGAAAGGATGATGATCGCAATTAATAGTAAATCGGTATTCTGCAGCCAGACGGAAATAATAAACAAACAACCTAACTGCATCAAAAGACCACTGTCTTTAATCAGTACTGCATAAGCAAATACGATTGATGTCATACCGAATGTATAAATAAGATTTGTACGGTCGTTGAATAATTGTCTTTGTGGGACAACCAATGCCAACAGATAAACCAGTTTGACAATTTCTGAAGGCTGGAATGTCATGCCACCAATTGTAATCCAGTTATAAGCACCATATTTCACTTTTGCCAAAACAATGTTCAAGACAATTAAACCAATAATACCTGCCAAAGCCATGATTCTTAAATATTGATGTAAAGATTTTTTCCCAATTGCTTTATTGACGTCCAATTTCATGAAATTTGAGAAAATCAAAGCCATGCCAACATAGACGCCTACCCCAATTAAGCTGTCTCGTAAACAACCAGCCAGCGCTTCACTGTTTGTCAAAGCAGGATAAAGAGTTGCTTCAATATAGTAAGTCAAAAAGATGGCGAAAATTGATTCAATAATAGGTGCGTGATCACTGCGCAGAATCATCGATAATAAAACATACGCGATCAAAATGCCATGAATAATGAACATTGATGTTAATGGAAATTCCTGATACATACAATAAGCTTTAAAACCAATAAAGCCTATCGTAAAGAATACCGGCATCATTCCTGACAAACGGAATTGATTATTGACTGGCAATGAGAAATGGAATCGCTGCCCACCAATAATATAATCATTATTTTCATAGCGGCCACCCTTAGAAAGAGTTTCAACTTCCATCGTGTGACCTTTTTGATCAAATGTCAGAGCAGCTGCTTTTCTTGGTACATCAGGTTTATTGATATGAATATCATTGATGCGTAATCGACCAATCATCGTTGTCAAACCCTGACTGCCATCAAGAACTACTTTTTCTTCTTTACGGACGACAAAGCCATAAACATCACGATGTCTTTGGCTCACCACCTGAAAAGCAGAAATAAGAAATAGGAGCAATAGGACATCCTGTATTAAATTAAAGAGCATCGTTAGCCTCCTAAAATAGTATTATTGACAAATCTGGCAGTCATTTTAATCGCATTTGTTGATGAACCGCCATCTTCAAGCATTAATACAACAACATAAGTTGGTGCCTTTGTATCAGTTAATGAACAAACAAACCAGGCATGATCAGTACCACGTCCTGTTTCAGCAGTACCCGTCTTACCAAAACATGAACAATTAAACCTGGTGCTGTACCAATTTGTCATCCCCTTAGTTAAAGCATTTTTAAGGAATAGAGATGTTCTGAATTCCATGATACGTTTAGCACTAGTCTTCGCGTTTGATTTTTGATAGTAGAATGTCTGACGACGACCATTATTGGCGATTGCACCATAGTAACTCGCAATCGTCACTGGTGTCACTAAGTCTTTTGACTGGCCATCACTTGACCATCTGATTGAATCATTGGCATCGACCTCACCAGCCTTAACCGGATAATCAACCATCAAATCAGTTGATTTGACCCCTGCCTTTTTCGCAAAGCTGTTCAATTCTTCAGGTGTCAGATGTTCAGAAACAAATTTCGCAATGCCACAGTTACAGCTTTTATAAAGAGCTTCTTCTAATGTGACAGTTCCGTGAGCTGATGAACAAGAAACTTCTTCATATTTACCAGTACAATTAAATGTCAATGATTGATAGCTCTGACTCTTCTCAAGTAATGCCCCTACCGCAATAGCTTTAAATACAGAACCCGGTGTATAAGCCTGAGCTGCTTTATTAAGGTAAGCTTTATCAGCTGCTTTTTTCTTTGATTTAACATCAACACTTGGTGTTGAAACCATTGTTTTTACTTCACCAGTATTATAATCAGCCACGAATAGCGTTCCGTTAACACCTGATGATTTCAATAATTTATAAGCAGCTTTTTGCATATCAAGATCAATCGTTAAATTGATCGTATGTTGTTCAGAATGATAACCATCTAATAATGATATATTAGCATCATTCGATAAATAGGTTGATAAAAGTGACGAAGGCAAACTGCCGTTTAAATCACCAACAACATGGAAAGTGGACTCGCGAGTCAATTCATCCTTGCTAAAACCACCATCATAGATGATTGCTCCTTTGGCATCCTTGATTACTAAATTATTGATGCGGTCATTTTTGATATAGTCATAAAAATGTTCAGAGATTTTCTTCTTGTTGATGACCGGTGTTAATCCTATTAAAAGGGACATGACAATGGTAAGAATTAACATCGCCGTCAACTGTAATTTCATTTTAGTTATAATTTTCATAGGACAACACCTCCTTTTCAAATTATTTATACACTGAAATTTTATGAACGTCAATTAACTAAAGTTTAAACTATTATTAAGGTTTTTAAAAAATCTTAAAAAAAGGCAAAAAACGTTGATTTTATCAACATTTATTTCTTAATAAAATTACCTTTTGATTCGCTCCTTAAGGAAAAATTTAGGTTATAAGGACAAAAAATAAACAAGTGGAGTGTGACCACTCCACTTCATTTAAACGGTATTAGAACCTTGGACCATGAGGCATCCCTGGACCACCAAAACCAGGACCACCACCATGTCGCCCATTTTGGCGATTAATCGGTGTACGAATATGATCGGTACGCAAATAGACATCATCTTTCTGATAAAGATGGGTAGCATCACTTTTTAAATAATCCATGGCGCT
The DNA here is from genome assembly GCA_017633115.1 of Erysipelotrichaceae bacterium. Classification (GTDB taxonomy): domain Bacteria; phylum Bacillota_I; class Bacilli_A; order Erysipelotrichales; family Coprobacillaceae; genus RGIG9341. The sequence goes on from JAGBPZ010000031.1 coordinate 38,230, forward strand.
GTTAGCTTTATGAACATTGTTGAGTTTTGATTTCTTATCAAAAGCAATGATAAATGCCATCAAAAATCCCAACCCCAAAGAGATCAAGACATAAGTACCAATAGAATTGATGAATTCAGATATATTAAACTCAATAAAACTGAACAACACAGACATTATTGTGTTGGGTAATAAAACTGTAAAATCCATGTCCTATCCTCCCATAAACGTCATAAAGATCATCATTAAGCCAAAGATAAATAAAGCAAATAAAGGACCATGTATCAAAACATAACGATTGAATGCCTTTTGATCAAATGGAAAACTACCTACAAGTTTACCGGTTTCACCATTCATCGCAAAAGTATAAATGTCATTATTCCATTTAACGTTAAGTATCCATACTGGATAAAGAGCATAATGACCTTTGGTATCGAGAATGTTGATTTGGTATCCCGTACTTGAATAACTTGAATAACCAGTGACAGTTGCATCAAGTGCTGCTTTAGTTGTCGAATTGATACGATCCTGAATACGCATGCGACATTCTTCTTCAGACACGTCATAACGTGATGCATAGTAACCAGCCATATAACCACGTTCAAATTGTTTGACTTTAAAGAAACTGATTGGTTCTAATGAATCCATCAGTTGATCATTCATTTTTCGCGATGCATCAGCAGGTATTTTGTTAAATTCAAACTTTCCGTGTCGGTTAACCACAAAGTGTCTTGTTTCCTGTACATTAAAGTCACCTGAAATATAGGAACGTGTCATGACCGCATTATATTTTGCAGCACCTTCTGTTGTCACATCAAATACCCAGAATGGTACATATAAACCTGTGATTTCGTCAAATCGTGCATCTGCTTTAAAAATATCAGGAATAAAATCCAGATGTTCCATATGTTCGCGATAAGCATCTTTTGCCTGTCTACGATCAAACTGAAATGGCACAATAAATTCTGGCTCAAATTTTCCTTCAAACTGCGAAGGGACAATAACCTTATTGCCACAATAAGGACAAATTGTTGCACCGGTGTTGATATCCGTTAAAATCTCACCAGCACATGATTGACATACATAAGCTTTAACTAATGGATCAGCCTCTTCAGTTTGTGAGTGACTTATAGCAGAATGAGACATTTGATTAGGATCAAATGTCTCAACATCATATTCTGAGTCACAATAAGGACATTTCAGTTTTTGTGAATGACTATCAAAGGCTAATGCACCGCCACAGGCTGGGCATTTATACTCAATGATTTTCGTCATTATTGATTATCCTTCTAAAGGTTGACCACATTCAGGACAGAATTTTCCGCCACCTACTTCAGCACCACAATTTGGACAAATTTTCTTAACTGGTTTTGGTTTACCACATTCAGTGCAGAATTTACCTGTATTTTCTGTACCACAGACACAAATCCATTTATCAACAACTGGTTTTGGTTTGCCACATTCAGTACAGAATTTACCATCGTTCTGAGCACCACAACTGCATACCCAGATTTTCTTGTCATCAACTTTTGCCTGATTATGTTTTGCTGCCTGTTCGAATAGAGCAGCTGCATTTGTACCATCCTGATTCATAGCCATACCCATGCCCATGAAACCAGTCATAGCACCTGCAGAATTGTTTGCTGCATCTCTCATTGCATCAGCTTTAGCACCTACTAAAGTAGCTGCTGCCATGCTTGGATCTCTGTTGATAGCTGAGAATTGTGCATCTTTAAGTTTCTGAGCATCTTCATCAGGAATAGTGACACTGTTAATTGCGATAGAAACAATTGTCAATCCTCTTAAATCTGCCCATTTCTTTGCTAATTCAACGTTCATAGCTTCTTTTAATTCAGCAACATGACTTGGCAATGCGCTTGGTCTGATATTCAATTCAGAGATTTTGCCAAAAGCAGGCTGTAAAGCATCAATGAATTCAGTTTTTAACTGATTGTCGATTTTTTCTCTTCTGTATTCACCTTCGACATTACCACAGACATTCTTATAGAATAATAGTGGATCACTGAGCTTGTATGAATAGATACCATTACATCTGACAGCAGTATCAAAGTCAAGATTGATATTGCGGTCTACAATTTTAAATGGAATTGGTGTTGCTGTACCAAATTTATTATCGACGATTTCCTTAATATTGAAATAATAAACGCGTTGATCTTTACCTGTATCTCCACCATAAGTGAAACGTTTACCAATTGTCTTGAATGTTTCTAAGAGTCCTTTACCTAAGCTGCCTGTAAATAAGCTAGGTTCACTTGATGCATCCCATGTAAACTGACCAGGTTCAGCACAGAATTCAACGATTTTACCCTGTTCAACAATAATCATGCACTGACCATCAGCAACGACGATACCAGAGCCATTACTAATGATATTATCGTTACCTCTAGTATTTGATGAACGAGATGTTATACGTTTCTGTCCTTTTTTTACTAATACGTTTGCTTCTAATGCATCACAATAGAAATATTCTTTCCACTGATCTGCAAATGTGCTGTTAGCTGCACCTATGATTGCTGTAATTAATCCCATAATAAGAAACTCCTTTCTATTTATTACTATTTTACCTTGTTTCATAGACTATCTCAAGAGAATAAGACTTCTGCCGATATTTCCCTTGTGTTTAAAAATATCATTTTTATTTAACCTATTTTCATATGTAACTATTTACATATCTGACAATAAGTAGTATACTATGTGTGTTAAATGTATATAATTAAATAATTGTAAAGGTATTATTGAAAGTTATAATAGTAGAACCAAACATCACCCTGGCAAGGGAAATAAAAGAATTGATCAAGTCTTGCTATGGTGATCATACCGTATTGAACACTTATACCAAGTGGATGAACGCACTTAATGCCTGCGAACTTGAACAATATGATATCGCTATGATTAATTTTCATCAAAATCGTGAAGACGGCATAGAACTCGCACAAAAGATAATGTTGTATAGACCCACAATTAATATTATCTTTTACAGTGATGAACCGCCATTGCTGAATCATATCAGTCATTTGTTTATCAGTGATTTTATTCAATTACCAATCACTGTTGACAAGATCATGGTTTCGTTTAGTCATTTGCGCTACCATATTAAAGATCCTCCAGGATTGCAGATACAGACTTTTGGCTATTTTGAAATTTTCTACAAGGGTATGCCACTTAAATTCAAGTATACCAAGTCGAAAGAAGTACTCGCCTATCTAATTGACCGCCAAGGTGCTATGTGCACTTCAAATGATTTAATGGCAGTTTTATGGGAAGATGATGATTTTAACTCTCATCGAGAGTATTTCAAAAAAATACGCCAGGATATAATGACAGTTCTAACTTCAATTGGCTGTGAAAACTTAATAATATTACAAAGAGGTGCCATAGGCATCAAAGCCAATGAAATCGACTGTGACCTATATCGTTATCTGTCGCGCTATCATAATCCATTGTATGTTTATCGTGGTGAATATATGGCACAATACAGCTGGGCGGAATTAACGCACGCCACGATTCAGTAGTAAGGATGTTTATAATCTGTTTTCCAATTTACAATTCGGATTAATCCTCAATGGAAACTGTCTCATGGAGAAAACAGGTTATGACATATCCACAGCAAACACACTTTTAATTTGTTATAAGGGCATCAATCGATGCCTTTTCCTTTGTAAAAAAATGTTCATAAAGCTTAATAAGCTTATGAACATTTTTATTTACAACTTTCTGAATTCTTTCATCAATGCAGCCTGAAGAATAATTAATTCATCTTTTAGTTTATTGATACACTCTAAAATTTCGGATAAATCATCTTCACTTAAATCATCATCTTTAAGTTCCTGAATCACTTTACGACATAATCGGCGTCCACTTTTTAAAAGCTCAATGAAATGCTTATATAAATCTTTGGTCATCTTCTTCTCCACACAAACCATAAAATGCCAAAGAGTAATAAAACACAAATGTTTCTAATCTGATGATGATTACGACCTGTAACAACGATTTCTTCATTGTCATCGATAATAGTCACTGATGTCGTCTCCTGATCAGCTATATGAATTGTCATTGGACTTGCAATTTTATAGCCTTTTGGTGCCTTGACTTCAATTAATGTATACTCCCCTGCTTCTAAGTTGCCAAGTCTGATCATACCATCATCATCACTCATGACGACATCACCTTCAATACCATTAACGACTTGATAGATGTCCCCAGACTTTTTAAAAGTCAGGATTTGGTTGTTGTGAGAAACCTTAAAAAGAGCTCCAGAGAGTGGCTGATTCTGTAAGTTGGATTTAAATAGTAGGCAGCTAAGATGCTGCTTCAATGGTGCATTAGTTATTGTAAAATGATGCGTTATAGTTTCATGTTCTGTACTATAGTGATAAATTGTTGTTCCATCATTTGTCAGAGATGTTGTGAATAGACCATTTTGGATTGTCAAGTAACGTTTAACACCATTGATATCACTATAAAGACCATCATCAAA
>JAGBPZ010000032.1 GCA_017633115.1 Erysipelotrichaceae bacterium
ATTACTCAATCATTAGTTGATCTCTATACCCAGTGCGCAATTGATTGTCGTCATCATCTCGATAATGAGACAATCGAAAAAGTTGCTCAAGTTTTATTATCCGCCAATCATATCTTCTTATATGGACAAGGTGATTCAAGTATTCGTGCCAACAGTTTTGCGAATCGTTTAATCAAGCTTGGGATTTTCTGTGTCATGGCAAGCCAATTAGGTGAAGAGATTTCCATTTCACATAGTGCTACCAGTCAGGATGTTGGGTTATTTGTTTCTTATCGTGCTCATCATAAAACTTTTGTGGAATCCGCAAAACTGCTTGCAAAAAACAAATGTCCAATCATTGTCATTTCCTCTGAAGTTGACACTGAACTCACCAGACTTGCCTCGTGGCATATCACTTTCCCTTCAAAAGAAAAAGATGACAATGTTGCCACCTTCTATTCACAAATTGGAATGGATTTTATTTTGAACACTTTATATTCACTTATGTATGCACGTCATTATGAAAAACATCATCGTGTTAAACAAATCATTGATAATTATCAATCAAATCAATAAGGTCTCTCACTTTAGGTAAGAGACCTTTTTTGTTTTATAGACCCTGTTCTGTCAACTCTCTGGCGAGATCATCTTTGATCGTGACACCTTGAGCTTCCAGTTCAGCGATTTTATCTTTAAACTGTGGTAAATATTTCTTATGAGCGATGAGTAATTCATCAAGAATCTGTTTACAATCAGCACCACTAGTAGTCTGAGGGTTCATACAGAATGCCTGTAACGCCATACCATAATCTCCCTTAACAGCTGCTTCGAGAACACATAATTCCATATTCTTCATCAACTGTAACCAGCCTCTTTCAGCAACAGGTAATGGGCCAAATGCGATTGGTAAAGCACCAGCACCACCAACATGAGCACTGACTTCAACCACACAATCAGCAGGCAAATCAGGCACAGCACCATTATTTTTAGTCGATACAACAATATGTGTATTTTTGTTGGCATAGATAGCAACGATTGTTTCACAAGCCGCATCACTATAATAAGCACCGCCACGTTTGGCGAGTTCTTCAGGTTTGTAGTTGAGATTAGGATCTTTGTAAAGTTCAAATAATCTTGCTTCAACTTCTTTAACCTGTTGAGCACGGGTACCAATTGTCTTATATTCTTCAACCATATGTGCCAACATTTCCTGTTCACGATAATAATAGCGATGGTAACCACATGGCAACAAACCAGAAGCTTTCAGTTGTTCTTTAAAGTGAGGTACATCGAAGATATTGGCTGGTGTTGATTCATCATCTTTATTCGCAAACATAGCATCAATGATGTCGTTAGTCACATCATGGCCATTAAGATCATAGACTTTGTGCCAATGGAAATGATTCAATCCAGCAAATTTAAAGACTAAATCTTCTTTTGTCTTGCCGATTAATTCAGGTTCCTTATACATAGCGAGAACTGGCACATTACATAAACCAATGACGCGATCCCATTTTCCATAACGAACAACTGCCTCAGTGACCATACCACTTGGATTCGCAAAGTTGATCAACCACGCATTTGGACATAGTTCCTTCATATCTTCAACAACATCAAGGATGACAGGAACTGTACGGAAAGCTTTAAACATGCCTCCAGCACCATTTGTTTCCTGACCTAGTTGACCATAAGATAGTGGAATACGTTCATCTTTAATGCGGGCATTAAGCAAACCAACTCTAAACTGAGTGGTCACAAAATCAGCATCTTTTAAAGCTTCACGACGATCAAGTGTCAAATGTACTTTGACATCATAAGGGGAAGCATCCCACATACGTTGTGCCATGGCACCAACGATATTCATCTTTTCTTCGCCTTCGGCAACATCAACAAGCCAGATTTCTTTGATAGGCATTTCCTCATAACGTTTGATGAAACCTTCCATTAATTCTGGTGTATAAGAGCTGCCACCACCGATTGTAACAATCTTAACTGCTTTTTTCATTTCTTCTCCTTTGATTATATGACTTTTATACTATTAAGCTCGAATTGATCAACTTCATAAGCTGGTTGCTTTTTGACGGGATAGCCAAGTGACAATATAGCCTCAACACAATCAGTCTCTTTAAGAGATAATAATCGTTTGATTGTCGCATCAGCTGATTCACTGGCATTATGACGATTTCGAATCTGCACCCAACATGATCCAACACCCATGTCATCAGCGGCAAGATGCATTTGTCCCATCATCAACGAGCAATCTTCAATCCAGGCATCTGACGCGCTGGCATCACCATAAACGACAATAGCACAGGCCGCATTTTTAAGCATCTGTCCTCCTGCCGTTTTTGCTTGTGATAGTTTTTCAAGCATAGTTTTATCTTTAACTACAATCATATGACCTGATTTTAAATTACGGCTACTTGGTGCACACATCCCCGCAAGCAGAATCATTTGAAGGTGTTCCTCTTGAAGAGGTTCATCAGTATATTGGCGAATACTGTGACGTGACAGCATCGCTTGAATTAAATCAGTCATCATTAATCTAAGTCTGCTCCGTTAGAAGCTATAACTTTCTTATACCAGAAGAATGAATCTTTACGTTTTCTTGAGAAGTCTCCAGTATCATCATCATGACGATCAACATAGATGAAACCATAACGTTTTCTCATTTCACCTGTACCAGCTGAAACTAAGTCAATACAACCCCAAGGTGTATAACCCATTAAATCAACATCATCGAGTTCAACAGCTTTTTTCATTTCAATGATGTGCTGACGTAAGTAATCAATACGATATGGATCATGGATGCTGCCATCTCCTTCTACCTTATCTCTTGCACCCATACCGTTTTCAACGATCATCAATGGTACCTGATAACGATCATAAAGCATATCCAAAGTCAAGCGTAAACCAACAGGGTCAATCTGCCAGCCCCATTCAGTAGCTTTCAGATAAGGGTTCTTACCACCTCTGACAACGTTACCTTCTACTTGCTCAAGATCTTTACCTTCGATTGAAGAGAAATAGTAACTGAAAGCCAGGTAATCAACTTTACCTTCTTTCATAATTTCTAAGTCGCCTTCTTCAATAACTGGTTCAGCTTTAAGACGTTTCCATACAGATGTACATGTATTTGAATAATAACCACGTACATGAGCATCACCATAGTAATAAAGTGCCAAATGTTTTTCTCTTAATAAGACCTGATCATCTGGGTCACATGTTGCTGCATAAGCCTGTGGTACAAGTAACATACAGCCAATCTTGTTTTCTGGGTCAACTTTATGACCAGCAATGACAGCTTTAGCGCTGGCAACGAACATGTGATGACTTGCCTGAACGATTGTCTTGCCCTGATCTTCGCCTTCTTCAAAAACGATACCACACTGATGATATGGATTACGTCCTAAAATCATTGTGGCATTGATTTCATTAAATGTCATCCAGTATTTAACTTTACCTTTATAACGTTTGAAACAAACTGTTGCATAACGTTCAAAGAAATCAACGAGTTTACGGTTACGCCATGAACCGTATTCTTTTACTAATGCCAATGGTGTTTCATAATGCGATAAAGTGACAACTGGTTCAATATTATATTTCAGTAATTCATCAAATACAGCATCATAGAATTTCAAACCTTCTTCATTTGGTTCTTCTTCATCACCACGTGGGAAAATACGTGTCCAGCCAATAGACATACGGAAACATTTAAAGCCCATTTCTGCGAACAAGGCAATATCTTCTTTATAACGATGATAAAAGTCAACAGCTTCGTGACTTGGATAGAATACGCCTTCTTCGATTTCTGGATCGATTTGACGGGCAACACCATGACGGGCACCACGTTCAACATCGGCAATACTTAAACCTTTACCGCCTTCGAGATAACCACCTTCATACTGGTTGGCAGCGGTAGCACCACCCCATAAAAAGTCTTTTCTTAATTCCATATTTTTTCTCCTTTTTTCTCCTGATTCTATTTTATCAAGGCCTAATAATAATGTAAATTGAGGATGAAAAAATTGACTTATTAAACCAAAAATGCATAAAAAAAGTTTAATACCTAAGGTACTAAACTAACGAAAAAGTTTACTAAAAAAACTGCGTTTAAAATTTGGATTCACTACTGTTTCATTATGGAGCAAACGCTTGGGATTATCACGCAAAACGAGCAGTGCATACTCTTTGCCAAAGCCATGCTTGACCATGTAGTCATAAGTATCCTGCATATTCGGACATCGTAATCCATCTTTACGATGAGTATCAGTAGCAACACAATGGACCATATTATGATCTAATAGGGTAATTGCGTTTTTATGGTGTGATTTGTTGGCAATACCTAAAACGTTTGTCGTATTAATCTGAATAACACATCCCAAGTCAATCAGAAATTGTACATAATCTAAATCCACTTCTTCATGGAAGTAACGTTCTACATGAGCAATAATTGG
>JAGBPZ010000033.1 GCA_017633115.1 Erysipelotrichaceae bacterium
AGCTCCACAGTTTTCAAACGCATTAAAGCTAATGTCGGTCACGCTACTTGGTATTGTGATGCTTGCAAGATTAGTACATTCAGCAAACGATAAAATACAAATCCTATCCACATTTTCTGGAAGTTTAATACTTATAAGACTTGTACAATCCATAAACGCACCGCTTTCAATGGTGGTTACACTTTTGGGAATTGTAATATCAATTAGACTGGAACAATTGCTAAACGTTAAAGAACAAATTTCGATCAGGTTTTCTGAAAGTTTAATACTTGTAAGACTTGCACATGCTGAAAATGTACCTTTGCAAATGGTAGTCACACTATTTGGTATTGTGATGCCCGTAAGGGAGCTACAACCTATAAAAGCCCACTCACCAATAGTTGTTAAATCGTCTGGTAGAATGATACTTGCAAGGTTTACACATCCTGCAAAAGCTTTGTGTTCAATGGTAGTGACATTATTTGGTATGACAATGTCCGTAAGAGTTATACATCCTTCAAAGGTGCCTGTATTAATGCTAGTCAGATTATCTGAGAGTTTTATACTTTTGAGACTTATACATTTTGAAAATACATAGTCACCCATACTAGTCACGCTATTTGGTATCGAAATATTTAATAAACTAGTACATTCTAAAAATGTAGAATGACCAATACTAGTTACACTATTTGGTATTGTGATGTTGGTGAGATTTGTACAACCCCAAAATGCATAATCCCCAAAGCTAGTGACACTATCTGGCAATACTATACTTGTAACGCTTGAACAATGACGAAACGCAAACTCATCAATACAGGTAATGCCATCATTGATGACAACAGTTTTTATGTCCTTTTCGATTATAATACTATCGATTTCGTTTTGTTCTAACGCTCCACTTCCAGAAACAGTCAGCACACTATTAACTAAATCTATGGTACAGGTCAAATTGCTCATAATCACACCTCATTTGCTCTTTTTAATTGTTATATGTAATTGAAACGAATTGATACGCATTTTATTATAACACATTTGATGAAATTCTTTTTTAAATCAACGAACGAGTCATAATTTCATGTTTATTCAAAAATTGATTATATAAGTTTTGACATCATAGTTCATGTCAATAAAAGAAGAACTCCTGATTAAGTAAATTAATGTCCAGAAAAAAGTCTAATTGTTAGTTGGAAGTACCCAGATTCATTTCAGAATTGCTAAAAAACTGTCAAAACCTCTTTCTTATGGTATGACAAGAAAATGAGAAAAATAAAAAAGCATTGAATTTATCAATACTTTTCTCGTCTTTTATTGTGTTTATTTACTAAAAAATGGCGTCCGCGAAGGGAGTCGAACCCCCGACCTATCGCTTAGGAGGCGATTGCTCTATCCAACTGAGCTACGCGGACAGATAGTTGCCCTCTCATGAAGAGAGGGCTTGTTTGTTTTAATTGAAATCGTAAAGCTTATGAGCAATCTTATAACCCATGACTAATGCTTTGTGTCCATAAGTGCCATTTAATCCCATTGCACGACCAAGGAAAGTACGCTTGACTGCTTTATATAAGTCTGGATTCTGTTCTTTCATGAAAGCCCATAACTCATCTTTCTTAGCGATATTTTCTTCAGTACCACTCTTAATCAAAAGACAAGTTGAAACAGTAGAAATCATCGCCAGATATTTTACCATATATTGACGTAGTTTACGTGATTTGATGCCCATGACATCAACACCAGTAATCATACGTTTATTGACAGCCAGCTGCTGATCTATACGAGAAATCATGATACCTTCATTAACACTCTGGTCACTTCTACCAATGAAGTAATGATATAGATCTACATTGAGATAATACATCTTTTCTACATATGGCAATGGTTCATAAACAAATAGATTGTCTACATAGAATGTATGCTTTGGCAATACTAAGCCACTTTTACGAAGTGTTTCAGTGTTATAGATGATTGAATGCATCAATAGATTCTGTGATGCTCTAAAATGTTTGACGTTGTACCATGAGAACACGCGATCAACAGGTAATGCATTTGTATATTTGATAACGTGCTGTCTATTTTCACTTGGCTTATCATAGATATAGTTAACGATCATCATATCGATATCTTCTTCTAATGACTTCAATGTCGTAACGACTTTGATTAAAGCAGTCTGATCAAACCAATCATCACTATCAAGAACTTTGAAATAACGACCAGTTGCATTTTTAATGCCCGTATTGACAGCTTCGCCATGACCACCATTTTCCTGATGAATACAACGAATTGTATCAGGATACTTTTCAGCATAGGCATCACCGATTTCAGCAGTTCTATCTTTAGAACCGTCATCTACAATAAGAATTTCTACATCATCACGACAAATCAGAATACTTTCAATGGCTTTATCCATATATGCTTCTGAATTATAACATGGGATGGCAACAGTTAATGTTTTCATATAAATCACCTTTACTTCATTTTGTCCTATTTTAACACGATATTTCCGGTTTGAAAACACCGAATCAATTCCTCAGACATTGGCTATTTCATTTCCATTTAACTTTTCATTTAAATGGTTTTCATGTATTATATTATACTAGGAGTTGAATATTATGTCAGAGAAAAATACATTAAATTATCAAAAAAGTCTAACTAATTTTATTACACTGTTTAAATTTATCTATCCTTTTCTTGCAGTTGCAACAGTATTTATTGTTTTCCGTTATAAAGTTCAATACTACGCCTTTGCATTAGGCATGGCAGCTGCTGTTATCTTTGCTTTATTGGCAGCTCTTTGCTGGATCAATATGAACAACCGTATTGAATATGATCATGAGTCAATGGAAGTTATCAAACTCTTTGGCAAGAAAACAATTAACTTTGCCGACCTGACTGCTATTAAAGATACAGGCAGACACATCGATTTTTACGAAGGCAGCAAACGCGTCTTAAAGTTATCAGGTATTACTCATGATGTCAATGATATCGCCAATTTGATCAATGCTGCTTCGTCACATAAAGTTCAGCTTGAAGACGCTGAAAAACATACTATCTGGGATACAATCTATGGCCATGATAAGATGACAATGATCTTGCTGGTACTTAGTATTCTTAACTTTGTTTATATGATGACTACAATTATCATCAGTACAACAAATCTGGTTCCATTCTTTATCATCTCACTGATCATTCCATTATTTTCACTTGGTTATTATATCTATTCACTGATGAAGGGTAATGTCGATATTCTTAGTGATGCTCGTGTCCTCTTCTTTATGACATTGATCATTCCTGCTTTCACTTTAATCATTGCGATTGCGAAAGCTTATACGATTTCATCTTTTACATCAGTCTTCGTTATCACAATCATTCTATTCATTCTAATCGATATCCTTTATCGTCGTTTGTCAACACTTCTTGGCGTTGCTGCTGACAATATGTTGAAGGTGTATATTTTCATGATTATTGCAGTTCTGTTAGTTTCTCTTAATCTGATGCTGCCTTCTGTGGAAACAAAAACTTCAACAAGTACTGTTACTGAAATCACTGTTCAATCATCTAAAGTCATGTTTGGTTACATCGTTAAGACTGAAGATGCTGATGGCAATACTAATCACTTCAATGTTCCATCTAGTAAAATCACTCAATATAAAGTCAACGAACAAGTAACAATTACCGAAAACGTTGGACCATTTGGCGTCATTTATTCAACCGCCAAACCAAATTAATATGAGATTAAAAAGACCTTTTAGAATTGCCATTTATGTAGTTGTCATTACCGCACTTTTAGTGGCAGTCATGATCACAAGAGTGAAACTGAACGCTTATCTTGCTGATGCCGACAACGATTATTATTATCATCTGAATGTCTTTACTGATGCAGATTTCGGTTATAAGAGTATTCGTTCTCACAAAGATGCCAATCATAATGGTATCGATGATACGATGGATTTTGTCTATGCAGCACGTAAAGTCGCAAAGACACATCCTTACTACCGAGATGCCTATTATGATGGTGGTTATCCACCAGATGATGAAGGTGTCTGTACCGATATGATTTGGCGTTCTTTCCAACTTGTCGGTATTGACTTTAAGGAACTGATCGATGAGGATATTGCATCCAATACTGAAGCTTATGCCCGTATTGAAGATAAGCCTCATCCAAATATCGACTTCCGTCGTGTCCCTAATATCGCGACATTCCTTGAAAGAAATGCTGAAGCTTGCACCCTTGATTTAAGCAAGAAGCAGGATTGGCAGGCTGGTGATTTTATCATCTTCCGTGATTCGCATATCGCGATTGTATCCGACTATCGCGATGAAGATGGTTATCCTTACCTCATTCATCATGCCGATAATAAACAGGAACATCTTGAGGAAGATGTCCTTGTCGCTCTTAATGAACGTAAACCAATATCAGCACACTATCGCTGGGATTTCAGTCAATCATCTTAGTCTCCAGAGTTATCTGGAGATTTTTTTTAATTTATTAATGATTTTTTTCTAATTTTCATTTCATTTTCATCTTGACGCTCTACGATATAGTTGAAAAATAAAAAAGACTAAAGAAATGGAGGGTTAATACCATGAAAAAACTATTCTCATTTGTAGCTTCATTATTATGTGTCTTTATGATGATGTCACCAGTTAGTGCCATTTCCAAAAAGACAGCTAAAAGTATTGCCAAGAAATATGTCCCATCAGGATATACATACAAGAGTGCTCACAAAGATGACAATACCTGGGAAGTAAAATATAAAAAAGGCAAATTCACAATTGAAGTCGATATCAGCGATAAGACTAAGAAAGTCAAAGAAGTCGACAAAAATTACAGTGGCAAAGCTGGTGGTTCATCATGGAAGATCAGCAAGTCAAAAGCAAAATCACTTGTTAAATCAAAATTCAAAGGTGCGAAAATCATTGAAGTTGACAAAGAAAGCAACAAGAAGGATGGCAAATATTGGGAAGTTGAATTCAAAACATCCAAATATAAAGGCGAAGCTAAAGTCAACGCCAGCAATGGTAAAATCTACGAATACGAGAAAGATTATCGTTAAATAGCTCATAAAAAAATCACTACAGGAGACATCTCTTGTAGTGATTTTTGCATTAAGTTTTGCAACTTTTTTATTTTTTGGTGATATATGTAGAAACCAGTTTAACGTACTGTTTTTCGGAAATAATCTTCAAATCCTGTCCCTGATCAATCAGGTTCAAAGCCTTCGTTACTTTTTTATTATTGCCTCCATATCGGATTTTACCATAATTGATTGAGCCAACAACAAGATAGTTAGTATGGGTGTTGACTTCGCTGCTCGCATGAATATGAGCACGCTCATTTAAATGATCAAGCTGGGCATGACTGATACTGAACTCACCCGTAAAAGCAACATTCACATTGGATAACGGATAAACACCTGTCTGTTGGTGGGTGACTAAATCAGGAGCAACAATATTACGATAATAGTTGACTTTCATCTCGCCAAAAGCGATGTGGTAATGACGATGAAGTCTGGCCAATGAATCAAATCCTGCTTCCGTCATCATTCTGACTAATAAGTCACTACAGGCACGGGCATCTTCTAAGGCTTGATGTGCCTGTTTCAACTCGATTTGAAGGTCGCTGCAAAGGTCGGACAGATTGTATTTTTCTCGTTCGGGATAGAATAAGTGCGCTAACACGTTGGTACAGGACATTTTTAAAGATGGATATGGCAGACGACTGACTTTCATCGCTGCACGCATATGGGACATATCGGTCTGAATATCATGGGATACTACGATTTGATTTTCAAAATAATGGGCAATGTCGCTCCATACCTGACGGAAGGTCTTTTCGTGAATTAAACGTTGTGGCTTAATGTGATGGACCTTAAAGCGATAAGGATCGAATTTCGTATTACGTGGTCGAATCAAAGTGTAATACTCTTCAATGATCCTCAGATCCTCCATAACCACGATGCCAATTGAACACACGCTTGCCGGATCATCATTGAGCACTTCAATGTCAAATACAGTTATTCTTTCACTCATAGATTACCCACTGCTTCCTTGGCAAGTCTGTCAGCCTCTTCATTGTAATAATTGCCAGTATGGGCTTCAACTTTCACAAAATCAACTGAGACATGTTGCATTAACTGTTGCATCTTTTTCTGATAACTTTGTGTTAATGGCTTGGTCGCTTTCCAGCCACCTGTGGCCCATTGCTCAATTCCCATATAATCATAAGCAATCGTCATTTGATCATATCCATGTTGATATGCATAGTTAACCGCCGTCAGACTTCCCATGATTTCGCCCGCAACATTGCGCAAGTCTTTATAATCTGGATTTTGTCCCTGATCCTGAATGCTACCTAGATACTGACCATCTTCAAGGAAAACGACGCCACAGCCATAGGCACCAGTCTTTGCGTTATAACTGCCATCCACATAGGCAACCAGACCTTTTGAAAGCTTGGTCACTGCTTGTGTACCATCTATAAATGCTTTGGCCTCAGCTTCCGTTTTAAACGATTTAAAGACTGCACCAGGATAACCACTGGTCTGCTTTTGACATTCTGCCCACGTTTCATAGATACCGGGAAGACGACCAACCTTGACCGCATAATACTTTTGTCCTGCTTTACTCATTAGAGCACCTTCTTTACACGTACATGATAAGTGTATCATTTGATTTTGTCTAGTAATTTATTGTATTCATTCCCTTTAATTTGTATAATAAACCCAGTTTCAAACAAACTGAAGGAGTTATTTCTATGAAAATTGAAAGTCGTTTTTTAAAATATATTAGTTTTGATACCCAGTCTGATGAATCTTCACTAACATCCCCTTCAACAGAAAAACAGCTCGCATTAGCCGATTTTCTTGCCGAAGAAATGAAGATACTAGGTGTCAAGAATGTCTATCGTGATGAATTTGGTACCGTCTATGGTGTCATTCCTGGCAATACCGGTGGTATAGGCGATCGCATCGGTTTTATTTCCCATATGGATACTTCACCAGATGCGCCAGGTGCTAATGTGAATGCCCAGATCATCCGTGATTATGATGGTGGTGTTATTACTCTTAATGCCGACAGTAATATCATTCTTTCACCGGAAGAGTCTCCAGAACTCATGAGATTGATCCATCATGATATCATCACCACTGATGGCACAACCTTATTAGGAGCTGATGATAAAGCAGGAATTGCGATCATTATGACAATGGCTGAATATCTCTATCGTCATCCTGATTTCAAGCATAATGACATTTCGATTGCTTTTACAACTGATGAAGAAATCGGTCGTGGTACTGATCATTTTGACTTAGAACGATTTGATGCTGATTATGCCTATACAATTGATGGCAGTGATATTGAAGAAATGAATTTTGAAAACTTCAATGCTTACAGTGCGGAGGTTGAAATCACTGGCCGCAGCTATCACACTGGTGCAGCTAAAGGCAGAATGATCAATGCATTAAGTATTGCCCGAGAATTCGATCAGATGCTTGGTGATTTCAAACGTCCAGAAACAACTCAGGATCGTGAAGGCTTCTATCATCTTTATGGCTTAAGCGGCACCGTTGCCCAGGCAAAAATGAGCTATCTCATACGGGACCATGATGCTGATAAAATGGATCTGCTGCTTTCACATATGAGCGATACCGCCGACTATTTAAACAAAAAATATCCAAACAAACCAGTAGGCATCAAATTCAATATGCAATATCAGAATATGCGTTCTATCATTGCGAAAAGCCCACAAATCGTTGAACAGGTTGATGAAGCTATGCGTCAGATTGGCTTGATGCCAAATCCAATCCCAGTTCGTGGTGGTACTGATGGCGCGATGTTATCATATAAAGGTTTACCTTGTCCAAATCTTGGAACTGGTGGCTATAACTTCCACAGTGTTTATGAATATGTCAGTCTGACATCCATGAAGAAAGGTGTTCAATTGTTGTTGAGAATCATCAAAAACAATATTGCCCACAACCTAACAATCTAATGCAGCATCAGCTGCATTTTTTTATTGAAGACAACTAAAAAGGATGGATCAACATCCATCCCTGTCTTGTTATTGTTGAACGTCTAACGTGTTGCCATCAGGAAGCACATCAGGCTGTTTTTCAAATTCCAGCAGATAATCACCGGTATCATTAAGTGCAATCTTTGTTTCTGGCAGACTGCCAGTCACAATGACTGCCATGTGACGAACTTTATAGCAATTTTCAAATAAATCCTGAGAAATCCAATATTCCCCATTACGACTGCCGGAACAGTCGTTGATAAGATAATCACCGGATTCATTATAGCCTACCAGACATACCACGTGGTTATTCGTGACGGCAGAACCAAAAGAATAATTTTTCCATTTAGGCTTAGACCATCCTGAAGTCACATAGACGACGATAGGATGTCCAAGATCTAATTCTTCCTTAAGCTGTTCAACCGTTGAACCACTGCCATTGACAACATGTCCATCACTGTATTTTGAACCCCATGAAGATAATGGTTCTGGATAGATAGTGGTACGTTTATCACCATTGAACTTACGCCCTTTTGTTTCATCGCCCCAATAGCCAAAAAGTGGGTTGTCAGCATGAGGCATTGTTTTCATGAACGACTTTAAATCCATATCTTCAAGATAACCCATACCACGCATTGCCATATAAAGTGACACACCCTCACATCCTAGAGGATATCCTTCCGTCTTTTGGTTATAAGTAGGAATGATAATACGGGTCTTGACATGTTGTGATTCATTAAAGGCTTTAAATTGTTTTTCGTGTTGGTAGTTTTCCAGCCAGTTCAAGAAACCAGCACCACCAACCAGTATAATTAAACACAAAGCAACTATCTTCAGTTTCTTTTGCACGTTAATCGTCTCCTTAAATCTTTCTCAGTATATCATACTCATATGACTTACCACAACAATTAGTTGGATGAACAATTATCTCAATAGTAGACCGGTATATTTCTTTTGAATAAACCGGTATTTTATTGCAGTAAATGCAGGAATATAGTTGCGTATCCAATTAAAAAGTGAGATAATACATTTTGTATAAAATCCTATTAAAAATAAAAAAATGACTATTAAAGGAATGATTAAATGAAGCAGGCATTAAGAAGTGGACGTCTCAAAATCGGTCATATTCTGATTGCAATAGCTGTATGTCTTTCGTTCTTATCTGGTATCCAGGAAGTTTTCGCTTATGTGACTTATGATCCATTCATCGAAAATATTGAGATTTCCTGTACGAGAAAGACATTGAAACTGACAGACTTCTTCGATGAAGCTCATGAAGAAGATCTTGCCAATGCCACAATCGAATCAAAGTTTACAGCTGATCAGTTGAGTACTCTTGGTGAAAAAGAAGTCAATATCAAGATTAAAAACCGACTTTTCAAGACAACATTCACAACCATTGATACAGTCAAACCTCATATCTACAATACCTCAGATTTCACTGTTGCCAAAGGTGCTACAGTTGCTTATAAATCATCAGTCAAAGTATCTGACAATGCTGGTGATGATGATGTGACCCTTGAAGTTGATAACTCAAAAGTCAATCTGAATAAAATCGGCAACTACACGTTGACTTATAAAGCTTCTGACTTAGCTGGTAACGTAGCTAAAAAGCAAGTCAAAGTCAATGTCGTTTCCGAAAGCGAAGCACCTCCTACTGCTGATGAGGTCTATAAAGTTGCCAATAAGATCTTAAAGAAGATCACTAAAGAAGGCATGACAAAACGTCAGATTGCAGAGGCCATCTATAAATGGGAAATTGATAACCTGACCTATATCAGTACTTCTGATAAAACATCGTGGGAACGCGGCGCAATGCAGGGATTCAAAACCGGTCGTGGTGACTGTTTCAACTTCTACTCATGCGCAAAAGCTCTGTTTGATTGTGCAGGTATCGAAAATATCTATCTGACAGCTAAAAACAATCCAAACCATTATTGGAACTTTGTCAAAGTTGAAGAAGGCTGGTATCATTTCTATGGTAACCCTGCCCCTGGTTATAATCTCTGTCTGGTAACTGATGATTACATCTGGAATTATCATAATCCAAAATTGCCAGCTGGTCAGTTCCGCTGGTCACAAACAGATAAACCTGCTTCAGCTAAGAAATAAACAAACTAAAAGCATCTACGGATGCTTTTTCTTATCATTAAATCATCAAATACATCTTGAATGTACTATTAATGTTTGCTAGAATGGTCATGTTTATAAAGAGTTAAATGAAGCGGGAGGCGCTAATCATGAAGAAATTAATCGCAACAATTATGGCATTATTATTACTCGTTGGCTGCGGTGGCGGCAATGGTAAATCAGGAAAAGGTTTTACCTTCACTTACAATGATGTCACAATCACTATGAATCAGAAAATCGATGATGATACCCTCAACAGTTTAGGCAAATACAGCTTATTTGAAGCTCCTTCATGTGCCTTTGGTGATTTGGATCGAACTTATACTTACAACAGTTTCCAGATCGATACATATACCCTGAAGGATGTTCAGTATGTCAAAAGCATCGTCTTAAAAGATGATACAGTTGAATTCGAAGGCTTAGTCATTGGTTCATCAAAATCTGATGTCGTCAAAACACTTGGCGATGAATATGAAGAAAAGACAAATGGTTATGTCTTTACTAAAGGTGATTCAACAGCATCATTCACATTTGCGGGTGAAGTTGTTACAAACATTATCTTAGATGCAGTTGTAGATCTATAAGCACAAAGCAGTCGCGTAATAAGCGACTGCTTTTTATTTCCCTTTTTGTAACATTAATTTTTTCCAATCGCACTGAAGAGTATTGACTAAAAGCGTGAAATATGGTAATTTTATCTCAGTCAAAAGAAATGGTCTGGTAGTTCAGTTGGTTTAGAATGCCGCCCTGTCACGGCGGAGGTCGCGGGTTCGAGCCCCGTCCAGACCGCCATTTTTTTATTTCAGTGCGTAAGCACTTTTTTTATTTTTAAAGGGAGATGTCACATAGTTGTAACATCTCCCTTATTGTTTTAAATCAAAGCCATTAGAATATTAAATAATGTCGCGACCGCATTATTGGTCATATGCGTCAGAATCGATGCACAGATATTATCCTGCTGATCAAAGATAAAAGCTAAAACTAAACCCATCATCATATATGGCACCATTTGAATCATTTCGCCAAAGTTACCCGCAAATACTGAGTTGGAAACATGCACAAAACCAAAGGCAAATGATGAGACAATATAAGCCAGGGGCTTATTGAATTGGCGCAGAGACCCAAATATCACACCTCTAAAGACTAATTCCTCAGCGATCGGTGCAAGTACGACCGTTGTCAGACTCATGACGAGCGGATGTGATTTCAACAAAGTACGAATCGTCAGTTCATTGACACTTGTCGTTGAAGACGAAAACAGTGAAACAAACAGATTGCCAATAGCCAACGCCATGTACATCAAAATCATGCCTTCAATAATACCTACAAGGGCAATTTCGACAAAGTTACGGCGGGCATCGATCAGCTGTGGTCTGACATAAGTCCACAAAACAGCACCAGCAACCAAAAAGATAATTATATCATTAATGAAGTTGAGCCATACAATCAGTAGGTTGTAAGTAGCGCTAAGCGCAAATGTCTTAAAGAACAACTTAAGTATTGCAGTTGCAATATATTGTGAACAATAGAAATACAGTGGCAGGACCACAAGTATGCCTAAAGCAATCTGTGTTGGTGATAAACGCCATCTGACACGACTGTCATTGTTGCGAGGCATACGATTACGAATTGTCTGACGATAATCCATTGAGTTTCACCATCCTTTCAATTACATGAGTGATGCAACCAGTTGAACGACACGTGAGAGGTTCTGACCATCTGCATAAGCAAAGAATTGTTTTCTGAATGCTTCGATATCACATTTACCCTCCTGGCTATGAGTCAAAGCATCAATCAGTTCATCTTCATTAGTACAGATTGGACCAGCCTGTGCCATGTCTTTATAGTAATCGACAAAGACACCAAGATCACGTGAATACTCTTCGATGTCTGGCACAAAGAAATACATTGGTTTATTTAATAACGAAAAGTCAAAGATAATTGAGGAATAGTCAGAGATTAAACCATCACATACCGCAAATAATTCATGAGTATTTTCACGATTCATATTGATGATACGCTCGTGATTGGCCAGTGAAGCATTCAGTAATGGATGATATTTATAAAGGAGCACGGTGTCCTCATCGAGGGCTTCAATAATTTTTAAAGCATCGATTGGAACAGCACGGAATCCCTGATAGATATTTCCTCTAAATGTAGGCCCATAGAGCAATAATTTCTTGCCTTTGAGTTCTGGGTAGTGTTGGTAGAATTTGTCTCTTGAACGCGCTATAAACGCCGGATCAAGCAAATGATCAACACGTGGCATACCCGTCACAACGACATGATCTTCTGCTACATTGAAAGCCTCTGAAAAAGGTTTCTTCCAGTAATCGCTGTTTGCGATAACATAGTCATAGTTATTGATTGGATATTCCCTTTTGACACTGTTGCCAAATTTCTTAACTGCACCAGTTGCATGCCATACCTGTAAGACGATAACACCACGTCTTTTAAACTTAGAAATGACATAGTTGTTGTCGGTGATAATGACCATACGAGACGTATTGATCACCGCAATCTGCTTGATACAGTTCAGGAAATAAAGGAAGTTTGTCCATAAATTATTTTTATCAAAATGAATCAGCACCGTTTTAAGTGTATAGCGGTTTTCTGCCTCTAATGCATCATAAATCAGTTTCAAATCACTTTCCAGATGATTGGCTTCAAGAGAAACAAAGGCAATCTGATCATCTTTGATTGGACGCATGAGGATAAAGACATTAATAATGCGCAGGACAATATTAATGATTAATTTTTTGATACCCACGATCGTTCCTACTTTTCATTCAAGATGCAACAGTCAACGACTCTTGCAGCCGCATGACCATCATCGAGATAATTGAATTTGTCATTGAAAGCTTTATAGACATCATGATATTTTTCATCGAACTGATCGATATTTTCAATTTCATTGATCAGCTCTTCCTGAGTCTGGGCGATTGGTCCAGGCAGTTCGCTTAAATCAATATAGAAATCTCTGATATTTGTCTGATAATCATTCAAATCATACATATAGAACAGGATTGGTCTTCTTAAATCTGCATAATCGAAGAACACGCTTGAATAGTCGGTAATCAAAATGTCACTGATGATATATAAGTCATTAATATCATCATAATTGCTGACATTGTACACAAAGCCCTGATATTTAGATAAATCCAGCTGTTTGGCAACGAAATAATGTGTACGATAAAGAATGACGTATTCATCACCAAAGCGTTCTTTCATCAAATCAAGATCCATTTCATTCTTATAGACATAACCAGTACCTGCAATATGCTGGTTATCGCGCCATGTTGGTGCATAAAGGATGACTTTCTTATCCTGAGGAACACCTAAGTTATATTTGATGGCTGTGACTTTGACATCATCAAAGGTAAACAAATCATCATTTCTTGGATAACCGACTTCCTGGATGATTTCCTGACGGTCTTCAAGACCAAATGCTGAAGTAAACTTTTCAGTACAGAAAGCTGATGGTGAAATGAGATAATCATACATGTCAGAAT
>JAGBPZ010000150.1 GCA_017633115.1 Erysipelotrichaceae bacterium
AGAATATTGGGCCCACATACGAGGTTTTTCATAACCTTTATAGTCACCATCTTGAGTGAGGGAGACAATACGTGCCTGATTTTTAAGGATATGGGAAAATTCATTTAATTGATCAAGGCTCATATCACCATGAAAAACATTCTGGTCATAGGATTCTTCAGGGTCGTTAGTTGTCTTGATGGAAGAAAAGCGAAGACGCTTTTCGGGCAAAATATAAAGCAGCAGAGTTTCGATACTTGTATAGTGATATAAATAGTTAGACATAATGATCACTTCCTTAGTTCCATTTTATCAAATGGAACGACCCGCGAAAATAAGAATGTTGTAGCTCGTCTTTAATTTATTGACAACTTGAAACTACAATCGATCGTGACGTAAGATTGATTATGGGAATCAATTTGTATGAAAAAAATCCTCTGCAATAAAGCAGAGGATCATTTTTTAAATGATAATTATTTAACTTCGCCACCTTCAACAACTAAGCTTTCTTCATAATCTTTACCATAAGTATCAAGCAATGTTGCTTCATAGTCTTTGTGGAAGAATTTTTCATCTTTAAGAGATTTGATTTCATTGTTGATGGCTTCTAATAATGTTGTATTGCCTTTGCTGACAGCTGGAGCAATTGTATCTTTAGAACCTAATTCAGGAATACCAACTGTATAACCTTTGTTCTGTAATGCGAAAGCGATAACTTCAGTATTATCATTTGCCCAAGCTACACCATTTCCATTTTCTAATGCATTCTTAGCGTTGGCATAAGTATCATATTTCTGTAATTTGATATCAGGATAGTTAGCAGTTAAATAAGTTTCAGCTGTAGTACCAGAGATAACGATCATTTCATCTTCAGCTTTCCAATCATCTAAGCTCTTGATGACATTGGCATCAGGTGAAACAACACCTAAAGCAACGTTCATGTATGGTAATGCGAAGTCAACTTCTTCAGCACGTTCTTCTGTAACTGTGAAATTAGCTAAGATAACATCAACTTTACCAGTCTGTAAGTATTCAATACGGTTAGCGGCTTCAGTAGATACATAGTTGACTTTAACACCTAAATCTTTAGCTAAACGAGCTGCGAAATAAACATCATAACCTTGATAGTCGCCGTTTTCATCAACATAACCAAATGGGTTCTTATCAGAGAAAACACCAATATTGATAGTGCCGTCTTCTTTAATCTGGTCTAATGTACGATAGACAGTACCAGTTGTGCTGCTATCAGATGACTTTGAGCCACAAGCAGCTAATGCTAAAGCTAACACTGCAGTTAAGATAATTGTTACGATACGTTTCATAATTTTCCCCTCTTATTTTTCGTGATTTTTGACTGATTCAAATTCAAATGTGTTTAAGAATTTCTGAGCACGATCAGTCTGTGGATGCTCAAAGAATGAAATTGGATCGCCTTCCTCGACGATTTGACCAGCATCTAAGAAGATGACGCGGTCAGCAATAGCTTTTGCGAACTGCATTTCGTGTGTGACGATGATCATGGTGCGGCCGGAAGCGGCAAGATTCAGCATAACATCCAAGACTTCACGTACCATCTCAGGGTCAAGTGCGGCTGTGACTTCATCGAATAGTAACAGGTCTGGATTCATGCATAAAGCACGGACAATCGCTACACGTTGTTTTTGACCACCAGAGAGTTCTCTTGGGAAGCTGTTGGCACGATCTCTTAAGCCAACGCGTTCAAGAAGGGCAAGTGCTTCTTTCTCAACTTCTTTAGGATTGCGTTTCTGCACTTTCTCTGGAGCAATCGTGATATTGCGTAATACTGATAGATGTGGAAAGAGGTCATAGCTTTGGAAAACCATGCCGACTTTCTGTCTGAGAGCCGTTAGATTTTTATCAGCAGGATTGATGGTCTCACCTTCAAGAGTGATTGATCCGCCCTGGATAGGTTCTAAGGCATTAATACATCTAAGCAATGTACTTTTACCACAACCACTAGGTCCAACGACAACGATAACTTCACCTTTATGGACATCAAAAGAAATGCCATTAAGAACGGTATTGTTGTCGAAGCGTTTAATAATATTATCAACTTTTAATAGAATATCTTTCATCTTTTAAACCCTCCACCTGTTTTCCAAATATCGTGCAAGCATGCTGATTGGCCAGCAGGCAAAGAAGTAAAGCATAAAGATGGCCAAATAGATACCAAAGGCAGCATTAGGACTGACCATACGATTGGCTTCGATAATCTGTTGTCCAACTTTAAGCACTTCGACAACCCCAATCATGAGAATCAGACTTGTGGTCTTGATCATACGGGTAATGAGGTTGATTGATAATGGAATCAGTCGTCTGACAGTTTGTGGAATAATGATATAACGGTAGGTTTGCATACGGTTGAAGCCTAGGGCTTCAGCTGATTCATATTGATGGACGGGAATCGCAATTAAAGCACCTCTAACCAGGTCACTCATTTCAGCAGTGCCCCATAAAGTAAAGACAACGATTGATGCCATTTCCCCGGAAATATCAATGCCAAAAGCACGTGTTGTCCCAAAGTAGAACAGAAACAATAAGACCATTTGTGGCATGATACGGATGACCTCCAGATAGACACGGAGGATGGCTTTAATGACAGGATTCTTCCATGTCATCAGGGCACCAAGAATGATACCTAGAGGAATACTGATAACGACCGCAATCATACTGATACGCATAGCGACACCAAGGCCACCAAGCAGTCGTGCCAGGTTCTTACCTTTCAAAAGGACATCAAGACCCAAATCCGGCATAGCGCAACCTCCTTTCTATATAGGAGCCAAGTAATGATACTGGCAGCAATATAATAAGGTAGAAGACGACAAGCAGGAATAAGCTCTCTGTCGTTTTGTAGTAAAGACCAATCAGATCCTTAGCGGTAAACATCAAATCCATCAGACTGATGGCACTAAAGACACTGGTTTCTTTGAGTAAGAAAATGACATTAGCCATGAATGGCGGCATACTTGTTGAAATAGCCTGAGGCAGGATAATGTAGAAAGCTGTCTGCATAGGACTCATGCCTAGACTATAGGCACTTTCAACCTGAATATCAGGGACGGCCTCTAAACCACTGCGGAAGGCTTCTGCCATGTAACTGCCACCTAGAAAGGCCAAGCCGGCAATACCACATATTTCAGCATTGGTGCTTATACCTATTTTTGGCAGACCATAATAGATAAAGAACAGCTGAATCAATAGTGGTGTATTACGACTCAGTTCAATATAGACGGCAACAAGATGTCTGATGATTGGGACTTTATAATATTGAATCAAGGCACAAATCAAGCCGATGAGAATCGCGAAGATGATACCGATGATTCCTAGTTTCAATGTCAGTAGAGCTGCTTTTTTAAATAGCGGTAGATAGCGGACTATGACATCAATTCTCATATTTAGTCTCCTTTCCGCTTCACCATCATGCGATGTAAGCAATACCCATTATAACAAGTTTCATTAAAGATTAAAAGATATGTACTAACTTGTTGGTCACCTCACTCTCAAAATTAAAGCCCGACATAAGAAATGCCGGGCAATTCATGCTTTTTTTAACAGGTCTTTATGTCCATGAATATGTAATGCTCGGTTAGATTCTTTTTCTTTAACATACAACATACGTTCTTCATGGTCATATCCTCCTATGGCCATTATTATAAACCTATTTAACCGGTATATCAATAGGTATTATAAAAATTTTCCAGATGACTAAAAAATGTGATGATCATCTTGAGTAATCATCACATTTTAGGCTTATTAGATTTTATGTATTTACGATACAGAATCACTAAAGAACTTAAGAGATTGATTGTTGGACATACGTACACGAGGCAGCAAGTAAGGGTCATCGCCCTGTTTGACTTGTCCAAGTTTTGTAGTAAAAGCAACCTTGAAACCAGCTTCTTTAGCGGCTTTGCGACTTGATTTGTTGGTGTCGCCATAAGGATAGGCCAGGGCATTACTGTTGCCACAGATGTCAATCGATGTTTTTAAATCAGCAACAGCTTCTTCGACGCTTTTAGCTGTCATAACACCACCATGACCAATAGTGCCACCGCTATGATGCATATCATGAGTATGGGATTCAAACTGTAGATACTCACTTGTATACTTTTTGACCTTCTTCTTACCACTGTTTTTTGTGATCAGGAAGGACGTCACTGGCACCTGTTTTTGATTGGCGACTTCTGTTAATAAATCCAACGTATCATATAAACCATCATCAAATGTCAAAATAATCGAGTTGCCAGGAAGTGATAACTTGCCATCGACGAAGTCTCTCAACTCACTAAAGGTTGGGAAATAGAAATGATGTTTTTTCAGATAATCGATTTCTTCATTCAATGTTTCAACCGCGATGTAGTTCGCATTGACATCAGCAGGTGTATTGTTTTTTCGATAAAGATAATGATACATGCAGACAGCAACACCATCATTAACGTGATTTTTCTTTGACACAATAACTTCTCTAGAAGCAACGGTGGTATTACCCGAAGAATCTTTAGCGGTAAAGGTTTCTTCATAAGTGCCTTCTTTAGTCACATCGACATTATTTGTCACTAACACTTCAACATCTTTGTCATAATTATCAGAAGTCTGACATTGCTTTAAGTCATTGAATGGCTGATTGAGTTCCCATTCAATCACTTCACCGCCAAGGATAGTAAGAGTTGGTGCTTCCTTGTCAACAACATGAACGGTTCGTGTCAGAGTCTTATTCATAAATGTATAGGTAATTGTTTGGGTTTCAGCAATTGAGGTATCAATTGTATTATAGGTCACTTCACTGCTTAAATCCTTGTCATTACTGGTGGCAGTAAAACCAGGATCGACAAACTTACTGAAGACTTCAACAGTCATGACTTCATCTCCAAGCAGTTCAAAAACATATTGATGTTTATCCTCATAATAGAAACCACCAATACCAGCCACGCAGCATAATATAATTGTCAGGAAAATATTTCTAATAATCTTCATATCGATTCACCACTTAACCAAATTATATCAAAAAATCGGTATGTTAGAAAACTGCTTGCCTTTAAAAACCATTGGAAAGATATCATCAAGCTTCGTATAATAATATCAAGGAGGATCAAAATATGACGCAAAAACATTTCCCTGATGGCTTTTTATGGGGTGGAGCCATCGCCGCTAATCAGTGTGAAGGTGGATGGGATCAAGGTGGTAGAGGCATGTCTGTTGCCGATTGTACAACCTATAAACCTAATGTTTCTCAGAAAGATTATAAGGCACAACATATCATTACAAGTGCTGATATTGAAGAAGCCATGAAATCTAAGGATACAAGAAAATATCCTAAGCGACATGGCATTGAATTCTATTCTCATTATAAAGAAGATATTGATTTATTTGCTGAAATGGGCTTTAAGGTGCTTCGCCTTTCAATTGCCTGGTCACGTATTTTTCCAACTGGCTTAGAAGCAGAACCAAATGAAGAAGGTTTAAAATATTACGAAGATGTGATCCGTTATTTGATTTCAAAAGGCATCGAACCATTAGTTACACTTCACCATTATGAAATGCCATTATATCTATCTAATCATTATGATGGCTGGTATCAACGTGAAGTTGTTGATTTCTTTGTCAAATTCGTTGATGTCGTTTTCAAGCGATATAAAGGTTTAGTTAAATATTGGCTGACTTTCAATGAAATCGATTCAGCATTCAGACATCCATTTACGACAATGGGTATCGTGGAAGACCGTTATCCTGCAGACAAACTTGAAGAAGTCATTTATCAGTCGTTACATCATCAGTTTGTTGCTTCTGCGAAAGCGACTAAACTCTTAAAGGAAATTATGCCAGAGGCGCAAATGGGCTGTATGGTCACTAAGACCTTGACTTATCCAGAAAACTGTAATCCAGCTAACTGTTTGATGGCAGAAAAAGAAAACCGCATGAATCATTTCTATTCAGACGTTCAGTCACGTGGTGAATATCCAAGCTTTATTTTCAAGCTTTGGGAGCGTAAAGGCATCAACGTCAAATTTGAAGATGGTGACTTAGAAGTCATTAAAGATTATCCAGTTGACTTTATTTCCTTCAGTTATTACAACAGTAAAGTGTCTACAGCTGATGTTGCCGGCAAAGAAGTTGTCAGTGGTAACTTAAGCAGCTCTGTTAAGAATCCTTATCTTGGTATTTCTGAATGGGGCTGGCAGATTGACCCAACTGGTTTATACATCTCATTGATTCAACTTTATGATCGTTATCAGAAGCCATGCTTCATTGTTGAAAATGGATTAGGAGCTGTTGACCATATTGAAGAAGATGGTTCAATCATCGATGATTATCGTATTGATTATTTTAAAGGCCATATTCTAGCGATTGCTGATGCTGTTGCTGATGGTATTCCAGTTATGGGCTATACACCTTGGGGTTGTATCGACATGGTTAGTATGTCGACAAGCCAGATGAGCAAACGTTATGGCTTTATCTATGTTGATCTTGATGATGAAGGTAATGGCACTTACGAACGCCGTAAGAAAAAATCATTTGATTGGTATAAGAATGTCATCGCTACAAATGGTGATTGCTTATTTGAATAGGATTATTAAAGGAGGGCAACCTCCTTTTTGCATGAAAAAATGCCTCAATTGAGGCATTTTAGACATTAAATTTAAAGAACATGACGTCGCCGTCTTTACCAACGTAAGTTTTACCTTCCTGACGGATCTTACCGGCGTCTCTTAAAGCTGTCTCACTCTTGAACTGCATGAAATCATCATAACTGTAAGTTTCAGCTTTGATGAAACCTCGCTGGAAGTCAGTATGAATGATACCGGCCATTTCAGGAGCAGTCATACCATCTTTAAATGTCCATGCACGACATTCATCAGGACCAACAGTAAAGAATGTTTTAAGGTTCAATAAAGCATAAGTCTGCTTGATCAATTGATC
Source organism: Erysipelotrichaceae bacterium (assembly GCA_017633115.1). GTDB lineage: Bacteria > Bacillota_I > Bacilli_A > Erysipelotrichales > Coprobacillaceae > RGIG9341. Next base: position 6,922 of record JAGBPZ010000150.1, read on the forward strand.
AAGACCGCTTTCTTTAATACCATAGTCTTCCATGAAGAGTAATTTATCTTCATCATCCAAGCCAGCAAGTTCGCTTTCAATCTGAGCACAGATTGGTACGACTTCAGCACCTTCGTTATGAGCATATGCGACAAAGGCCTGATAATGTGGATTGTCTTCTGGGTTGGTAATATCTTCTTCACCTAAATTGGCAACATAGATAATCGGTTTGATTGTCAACAGATTCCACTGTCTGACATAAACCATTTCTTCTTTAGTGAAATCCATGCTTCTTGCAGGCTGACCAGATTCTAAAGTCGCTTTTAATGGTTTCAGGATTTCGATTTCTTCACGAGCGGCTTTATCACCAGACTGGGCTTTCTTTTCGATTCGCCCGATACGTTTCTCAACTGTTTCAAGATCAGCGAATATCAATTCAAAATTGATTGTTTCCACATCTCTGACAGGATCGACTGTGCCATCAACATGGGTGATGTCTTTATCTCTAAAGCAACGGACAACTTCACAGATGGCATCAGTTTCTCTGATGTTCGCTAAGAATTTGTTGCCTAAGCCTTCACCGCGGCTGGCACCTTTAACTAAACCAGCGATGTCTGTGAATTCAAAGGTTGTATGGATGGTCTTTTTTGGTTTAAAAATGGCACTTAATTCATCTAAACGATGATCAGGTACTTCGACCACCCCAACGTTAGGGTTGATTGTTGCGAATGGGTAATTTGCTGCTTCAACCTGAGCATTTGTAATAGCGTTAAATAATGTGGATTTTCCGACGTTTGGTAAACCAACGATTCCGGCTGTCAATGCCATGAAAATCACTCCTTCCTTTTGCCATTTTATTATAGGAAAAATGTTGCAAAAATGCAATAATATTAGATAATACCACTAAAGGGAAGGAGGATGATGACTGATGGAGAAATTCTATGTGACTTTATCTCAGCTTTTACAAACACATCCTCGTTATCGCCAGATTATTAAGATAGTGGGTCATTTTGCGAGCTATGTAGTTGCTTTTGCCTATGGCTGCATCTTACTTTATATGATGATGACCCATCATCCTTTATTAATAGAGACGATTATTAAACCATTGATTGCTTTTGTGTTCGTGACGCTTTTCCGCAAAATTGTCAACCGTCCACGACCATATGATGTTTATGATATTGAAAGTGTAGAGCCACATAAACACGGACAGTCTTTTCCTTCACGTCATAGCGTGAGTGCCATCATTATTGCCTTAGTATGTATGAAAGTCAATTTGACCTTAGGTATGATTATGACATTACTAGCCATCATTGTGGTATCAACCAGATTGCTTGGCTGTCTTCACTTTGTGAGCGATATTGTTGCTGCCATGGTGATTGCGCTCATCATCAATATGTTCTAGGAGGTCATATGAAAAAGGGGTTATTATTGACGCTTCTTGGAGGTACCTGCTGGGGCTTTTCTGGTGCCTGCGGTCAGTATCTCTTTAATCATTATCAGGTTAGTTCGTTCTGGCTGGCAAGCATGCGTATGTGTTTTGCGGGATTACTATTGAGCGTTACAGCAATGATTGTGGCTCGTGAACCATTGATCAAGATGCTTCATAACTATCATGATGTGATCGAATGTCTCATCTTTGGTGTCTGTGGTCTGGCATTTTGTCAGATTACTTATCTTCAGGCCATTAAATATTCAAATGCCGGCACAGCAACGGTATTACAGTATCTCTATCCCGTTATGATTATGGTCCTGGTTTGTATCAA
>JAGBPZ010000151.1 GCA_017633115.1 Erysipelotrichaceae bacterium
CTTAAGCCAGTAAGGTGTTATCATACAATGAATCGAACCAGTGACTGGATCCTCATTGATTTTAAGCTTAGGGACAAAGACTCGTGAGACACAATCATAGTGACTGCCAGGAGCACTGACACCAATACAGATGCCATCAAGATGCATCATTTTTGTCAAATCTGGTTTCATATTGATAATTTGATTTTCATCATCAAAGATCATCAACAAATCACGTGCCAGATAAGCTTCCTGAGGACGAACACCACAGACTTCTTCCATCAGGTCTGTTACCTCTACCTGATGGTAATGACTAAGCGGAAAATCCATGCGCAGGAGTTCACCGGTTTTAATATAGAGTTCGCCACTTAAAGTATGGAAGGTAATGACATCCACTTCAGGATCATCAAAGCGATGAACGGCATAGGCAGATGCTAAGGTCGCATGACCACATAAATCAATTTCTCCACCAGGAGTAAACCATCTCAGGCCATAATGGCCTTTTTTTCTTTTGACTACAAAAGCTGTTTCCGACAAATTGTTTTCAATCGCCATTAACTGCATCGTTTCATCAGATAACCATTCATCCATGATACAGACTGCTGCCGGATTACCTTTAAAAACGTGTTTTGTGAAAGCATCTATGACATATTGTTTGATAATCATAACCATTCCCACTCCTTCTATTTGTTTTATTATAATGGGACTAAGCGCGGTTGACAATCTTCCATTATTTTAAAAAGAAAATAAAAAAAAAGACAAAGTGTACAAAACGTACACCTTATCTATAGTTAATTAAGTTGATTAGAAATCAGTTGATGCTGATTCTTCAGCCCATTTCTGCGCTTCATCAATTTTAGCCTGAGCGGCTGCGGTGACTGCTTTAACAGCATCAGAACCAAGTAATAATCTAAATGGATGGTCTTCTGCTTCAGCCATCTTAACAATCAACTGACCAGCTTTCATTGGGTCACCTGGCTGCTGAGCTTTGTTGACAAAGTTCTGTTTAGATGTTTTCCATGCTGTATCTTTATAAGCATCAATCTTTAATTCAGCACCTCTTAATGAGTCATTATAGAAGTTTGTTCTAAATGCTCCTGGTTCAATGACCATAACTTTTATACCAAGAGGAGCAACTTCTTTTGCCAGACCATCAGTTAATAAGTCTAAAGCAGCTTTTGAAGATGCATAGTAGGCAGAACCAATAGCCGATCTTTCAGCTGCGATTGATGTTGTGTTCATAATGACACCAGCACCTTTTTCTCTCATGATTGGTAAAACGGCTTTAATCATATAGATTGGGCCAAATAAGTTTGTATTAAAAACATCTTCGATACCTTTATCTTCGCCTTCTTCAACTGAAGAACGATAGCCATAACCAGCATTGTTGATCAAGCAATCAACTGTACCAAATTTTTCAACAGCTGCTTTAACACATTCTTTAATAGCATCGCGATCACATACATCTAATGCGAAAGGTAAGCAAGTGTCAGGATAGTCCTTTGCGATAGCCTCTAATTTACCTAAGCTTCTTGCAGTAATCACTGCATTATCGCCTTTTGCCAAAATAGCTCTGGCGATGCCTTCACCAATACCACCGACTGATGCACCTGTTACGATCCAAGTTTTTTTCATTCTGTTTTCCTCCTTGACTGTTTCACTTTCTACAACTACATCTTAACAGTTGGAGTTAGCTCCAAGTCAATGAGTTTTTTTGAATTTTTTTACTTTTTATTTGTAATAGACACATCGGATGAGTTTAATATCGTAATCATAATCACTTAAACGTGTTAAATCGTCAAATTTAGGATCCATAACATCATAGTCTTTGCCATCTTTATTGACGACAAGGACATAATGAGGATTACCGCTTTTCAAACTATGCGTACAAATGATTGGATAACGCTTTTTCTTTAAGCACTGATCAAGTGTCTTTCTCGCTGTCGTATCATAAACGATGACATTATAATGTTTGATTTTTCTGAGTTGTTGCCACAACGTGTTACCTGAGGTATCGTAAACACCTTTTTTGACAAATAAGGCATTCATATCACCTGGCGTCATCGTATGACCATTCATCGTGACCGCAGAGGCAATCGCCGCGACAAGGCATCCTGATTGTCTCATAGTGTCATTTGAAGGTTTCATGACATCATTGCCCCATTGTGGATCATCCTGACGATAGGCTGTTACACCAAGTTCTTCAGCTCTGGTGATGGTTTCTTCCTCTTCTTCAGCCACAGATGATTCTTCTTTAACATCGGTTTGAAAGCTTTTTGATGTCTTCGTGGCGCAGCCACATAAAAGTGCAAGCACCAGCAGACAACTTAATAGTTTCTTCAACATAGGTTCTCCTAATAGTCAAATACCTGGAAAATATAGAATTTCAAATAAGATGATTCACCCATACCCCAGACAATTGGATGATCAGGCGATTGTTGACGGAATTCAATTTGTCTTAAACGTTTATGAGCTAAACGAGCAGCCTGTTCAATTGCCTGACGGAAATGTTCATCATCCATAAAATGAGAACATGTGCATGTGGCTAAATAGCCGCCATCCTTGATGAGACGCATGCCACGCATATTGATTTCACGATAACCCTTCATCGCATTTTTAATCGATGAACGTGACTTTGTGAAGGCAGGAGGATCAAGAATGACAACATCAAATGAACATCCTTTGTCTTCAAGTTCAGGAAGGAAGTCAAACAAATCATGAGCTTCAAAGCTGACATGGTCTTCCACCCCATTAAGCACCGCATTACGCGTTGCTAGTTCTACTGCCAAATCAGAAGCATCAACACCTAGTACTTTATGTGCCCCTCCCTTAGCCGCATTTAAGGCAAATGAGCCAATGTAAGTAAAGCAGTCTAAAACATCAGCATCCTGACATAATGATTGAATGGCTAAACGATTGTATTTCTGATCCAGGAAATAGCCAGTCTTTTGCCCATTCTCAACATCGATTTCATAGCGGACACCATTTTCTTCAATGATAAATTTTGTGTCAAATGGTTCACTTAAAAATCCTTTAACACGTTCCAAGCCTTCTTTGGTACGTTCTTTTGCATCACTACGCTCGTAAATGCCTTTTACAACAATACCATCCTTTTCCAGGATGTCTTTCATCAAACGTACGACCTGCTCTTTTAAACGGTCCATACCCAATGTCAACGATTGAATCACAAGTACGTCTTCAAACTTATCAATGACAAGTCCTGGTAACCCATCAGCTTCCCCAAAGACAACACGACAGCTGCCGGTATCAACGACCTTTTTACGGTAATCCCAGGCACGCTGTAATAGACGAGCGAAAAAGACATCATCAAGAACATCATCTTCATGTCTGCTTAATAAACGAATGCGAATTTTTGAATTCTGGTTAATATAACCCTGACCAATAAAGTGGCCTCTATCATCAACTACGCTGACAATGTCGCCATTGTGAAAGCGTCCTTTAATGGTACTGATTTCATTATCATAGATCCAAAGGCCACCTCTTTTAACAGTACGGCCTTCACCCTTTTTTAAAGTGACTATTGTACTCATATTTAACACCTCGTGGAGATTATACTTGATTTCTAATAGCTTTCAAAGTCTCATTAAAAAAATAGGTGACATTTTGCCACCTATCGTTACTCTTCGTTTTTGATTGATTCTGTTTCAATAATAAATTTGACTGAAGAAGATTCTTCTTTGAGTTTGCCCGAATAATTATCATATTCTTCATCGGCACTTTGAAGCAGCTGTAGACGATTGACGAAGTCTTCTAAATCATCGCCACCAAGATTCTTCAACTTATTAATACCTTTGCGATCAAAAAGCTTCATTCCCTTAGATAAAGCCTTCATACCTTTGACAAGCTTTTTATAATTTTTAGCAAGTAATGAACCCGAATCAGCTAACTGATTCGTACCTTCGCTTAGAGAATGAGATCCTTTATTGAGCTGACTAATGGCGGAAGTATAAGCGTTGACCTGATCAGTTAATGAGTCAATATCAGTATCAAGAGATTTAAACATTTCGCTAAAGTCGGAATCCGCAAATAGTTCACCAAAAGTCTTGATTGCCTGATTGATGGTAGATAACTGCTTTGACATATCTTTAAGAACAGCATCAATGGATGTCGTATCGATATCCGCAAGCTGATCACTCGCATCAGTAATTGTCTGCACTTCTTTAGTGATATCTGAGATGAGGTCACTTAAATCAATGCCTTCTTTAATACCACTTTCAATTGCTTTTAAGACGGCATCTTTTTCTTCATCAGACAGCTCTGTCTCATTAAGCACTTTAGAAGCACTCTCTTGTGCACTCTTGATTGCATCCTCTTCAATTGATGCTTCCAGATTATTGAGTGACATACCGTTTAAACGTTTGGCTGCCTCAGAAATGGTTTCCTGGTAGGTTTGATATGCCGTTAAAACACTTTGCAGCTGAACAATCAGCTCACTTAGCGTTTCAGCTTCCTGACTCAAAGCATTTAAGGCTTCTTCAAGGCTTTCAAAGTTTATTTCACTTTCTTCAATCAGTTTTTTGATTTCATCCTGATTGAGCGCTTCTTTCATCTTTGATAACGAAGAAAGATACGTCTTTAGAATAGAGGCGATTTCGCTTGTCGTCTGGTCTAATTCATTCATTGCTTCACTCAAAGACTGAGCTCCTTTACTGACCTGATTGATGCCATCAATATATTGATCAAAATAGCGACTGAATTGATTGGCCCCTTTATAGAGTTCAGCACTGCCATTGACGAGCTTATTTGATGCTTTATCTAAGTCATTGAGCGCATCATTTAAATCAGACACGTCATCTAAATTAGATAAATCGACATCCTTAAGCAATCCTGATGTAATGATTGTCGCCGTATAATCCAATTCAAAATTTGTAACATCGGCTTTGATTTCAAAGCGGTCAGGAATATCAATCTCTTCTGTCAATTCCAGAGACTTTAAGTCAAGGCTTTGGGAAAGACCAGGGAAACACATACCCATGGCAACTGAAGTATCCCCCATCGATGTAATAGAGCCGTTTTTAACCTTAACATTCTTAAAGACATCTTCATCAAGCATGACTGCCGAAATAGCTGTAAATGGCACATAAACGCCTACACCATTGTCAACATATGTTTCATGATTGATATAATCAAAACGCATTGTCAAACGTCCGCTTTTGCCCGCTAGATCTTTTGCTTTAATGGCATGACCATCAAGTTTATAGCTGATTTTCACATCCACTGGCAAAGGATCTTCACTTATACCCTGATAGGTAATATCTTCATCATGATTTTGCCAGAGTAATAGACCATTATCTTTAAGCGTGAATTCTTCATCACCTTTAATATTTTTTATATCTGTCAAATCCGTATAATCTTTCACAATGTCGCTTTCATCAAATGCTTTCAACAATACTTCTACTTCTTTTTTGACTGGATGACCATAAGCATCTGCGGTAACATTAACTGTTTCTTCTTTTTCCTCAGGAATACTGACGCTATGTCCTTTTTCCTTTAGGATAACTGTTTCTGCTTCTGCTTTATGTGGCACAACTGAAGTCTCTTGTTGTGGTGATTGGCCACAGGCACTCAACAAAGCCATACATAAACCAATACTAAGAATTTTATTTCTTAAATACATTGATATGCCCTCCTACTCCACATTCTTAAGTGCCTCATCCATAGGCACTTTTTCAATTTTACGATATTCCAGTATCGCCACGATTATATAAGCCAGAACACCATAAATGAATGTTCTGATAAAGACACTGCTGCTGATATTGAAGCTGACCCAGCCCGTCATTTCTTCTTTCATCATCGCCTTAAAAATAGGTACAAGCATGGCATACGAAGCGGGTGTCGTTATGAAACATGACAATACAACAACTAACGTTGTTGTCATGATATAAAGAGCACTGATTTCTGCATTGTCATAACCAAGTATTTTGGCCATAGATATCGACTGCGCATTCTTTTCAATAATCATTTTCGACAAGACATACATTAGAACCATAGACAAGATCACTGCAATCCCCTGTATCATGTACATCATCTCACCCATTGAAACATCTAATTGTCGCGAAATCTTTGTCAATGCCTCAAAGTCAATCACACTGCCTAAATAGCGATTATCGATATCAGTAATTGGTGTATTTGAGAAATAACCGGAAAAATAAGTACGTCCTACATCAATGATGTCATTAAGTTGTTTTTGCGACATAAAGATACAAACAGATCCTTCATAATCATAAATACCAGCTACCTTAAAAGTATATTCTGTTGATTCATACGACTCTTTTAAAGTAATCTCATCACCTGGTTTTGTTCCGTACTTGTCATTATAAGTTGACGAGATGTAAACACCCTCATCTTGGTCATCAATGTCGAGATTGACATAACGACTATCTGGAACAATACCATAAACCATGATATCTTCCTGACGTCCCTGATCACCTAATGTCTTTAAAGTATAAGCGCTGAACTTTTCCGCATCTTCATTGTTTGTTTCAACACCATTCATATATTTCATCATATTGATTGCACTTTCGAGTTTTCGATTCTCATTCATAGCATTGACAGAAACTGATAAAACATATTGATACTCGCTGATTAAGTTCGTTTCTATTGTATGTTGGTAATTGTGAATCATGTTTGGCATACCCAGACCAAATAAGAGCAAGATATTGGCAAACAAGATGCCCACAAATAACACGAGATAATTACCTGAATTTTGCAATAAAATACGGGTTCTGAAACGCGAAAAAAATGGCATGCGATGTGGTAATTTAACAGCGCGTTTCTGTTTTCTGCGTGTCAAATCACGACGAATAAATTTGAGTGGTGATAACGACAGACGGCGCCTTAATGTCACATAATTGATGATAATCATCATCACAATTGGCACTATCGTTGTTTCCACAAAAGCCACTGGCGACCATATCGTGATATAGGTAGGCAATGAATAACTGCCATAATACAAATGGGCACAGATGTTTTTAAAGAGTGTATATCCTAGCACATTGCCAACTACAGCACCCGCAAGCGTCACAATAACTGGGATCATCATGTAATGACGGATCAATTCTTTCTTTGTATAACCAGAGGCCATCAACGTACCAATCACGTTCGCTTCCTGAACAATCGTATTACTGATTGTGACCATAAAGACAAAACCAATAATGACAATCAGGATATAAAGCAGCAACATCATCATCACGCGGTCACTGCCCATATCTTCACCAGTAAAAGTGATTGCCTGGTTCGCATCACGGGGCACATAATCCTCTAATGAAATCATGGTATTCAGTTCATCCATAAAATCTTCTCCACGTTCATGGAAGGCATCTTCATCAACAGGAGGATCATCATAAAGCCAGGAATATGTATAAGTTAAATTCTGAGGATTGTAGGCATTGAATTCCTCAGCACAAATCGTACCAACACCAAACTTAATGGCATCAAACATAGAATCACTATTGCTTTCAAATAAGGCACTGTAATCTGACAATGCCACTAGTCCTACAACCGTCCATGTATGCTTGTCTGAACTGATTGTATCGCCAACAGTCAGCTTATTGTTGTCGGCATACATACGGTCAATCGCAATCTCTCCTGGTTTTTCTGCCAGTCGGCCTTTCATGACATCAGCACGATTCACTTCCTGACGATTGGCATAGATACGCAAATGACTGCCACTTGTCAATTGTTCCTCAACATAGAACATGTCATAGATCGAGACATCAAGGTTGTTGATTGACTTTTTCTGTGCTTTATTAAGTGGCTTTTGGGTTTGGAAATGGCCATGTTCAATTGTATATTTTTCAAAGCTGTCATTATATGCTTTAAGCATACTTTCATCAGCGACGAGAAAGCCTGAGACCAGACCAATCATACCTACAAGTAAGAGAAAGATGGACAGATACTTTGTCCAGTCCTGTTTTAGTTCTCGTGGCAGACGTTTGTTTATAGGATTTTTCATAACTACCATTCCAATTCATCCACAGAAAGTTTCTGATCATTCATATAATTATCAAGAATCATACCATCACGCATCAAAACCACGCGGTCCGCCATAGCTTTAAAGGCGTCATTATGAGTAACCATAATGACTGTAGTGCCATATTTCTTATTGATATTGATGATGAGATTCAGGATATCTTTTGACGTTTGATAATCCAGTGCTCCTGTTGGTTCATCACAAAGTAAAATACTTGGATTCTTAACGATGGCACGGCCAATCGCAGTACGTTGCTGCTGACCACCTGATAACTGGTTGGGCAGTTTATCCTGATGATCTTTTAAACCAAGAACTTCAATCAATTCATCTAAAACGAGTGGTTTCTTACTGAGGTAAGCACCTACTTCAATATTTTCACGTACCGTTAGATTAGCAATCAAGTTGTACATTTGGAATATATAACCCAAATGTTCACGACGATAATGTGTCAACTGTTTATCGTTCATATCCTTGAGCTTTGAACCATTAATAATGATACTCCCTGAATCAGGCTGATCGATGCCACCGATAATATTCAATAAAGTTGATTTTCCACAACCTGATGGTCCTAACAAGACACAAAATTCACCTTTTTCGATGTTAAGATCAATTCCTTTCAAGACCTTAACAACGTTATCTCCCGTACCAAATGAACGCGTTATATGATCAAGTGTTAAAAAAGCCATTACTTTCACCTTCCATAAGTTAGTCTAACCTAATTCATCCCTATTATGTCACAATGTCGTCCTCAAAACAACTGATTTTGCCAACAAACAGCCCTCTTAATTTACTCAAATTTTAAGAGTAAAATAATAATCCCACTAAATCATCACATTTTAAACCAATAAAAAAAGTGACATCGATCATGCGCTGATCTAGTCACTATTCTCAAACTATTTTTGATGTCTTTTCTTCCATTCTTTAATTTGGGCAAGTCGCTTTTGGTATTGCGATTCAGCTCCCTGACTGGTTGGTCGGAAGTATTCTCTACCCACCAGAGAATCAGGTAAACACTGCATATTCGTCAATTTATCTTCAGTGTTATGAGCATATTGGTAACCTTTGCCATAATCAAGAGATTTCATCAACTTGGTTGGTGCATTGCGAATGACAAGTGGCACTGGTTCCGCTAATTGTTTAAGAGCATCTTTTTTCGCCGCTTCATAAGCCAAATACATCGAATTGGATTTTGGTGCCATCGACATATAAATAACAGCTTCTGTAAGATGAACACTGCATTCAGGCATCCCAATAAAGTGACAGGCTTGATAAGCAGCAACCGCAATTTCTAAAGCACGCGGATCTGCAAGACCAATATCTTCGCTCGCAAAACGGGTGACACGTCGCGCCACATATAAAGGATCTTCACCGGCTTCAAGCATACGTGCCAGCCAGTATACAGCGGCATCAGGGTCAGAGTTACGCATTGATTTATGTAATGCCGAGATAATATTGTAATGCTCTTCACCCTTTTTATCATAAAGAAGTGATTTCTTTTCTGTACACTGTTCAACGATTTCTTTCGTCACAGTGACACTCTTGTCATCACCATCACCATTAAGAATAGCCATTTCCAGTGTCGATAAAGCCATTCTCGCATCACCGTTGGCAAAAGCCGCAATCATTTCTAAAGTATCATCATCAATGGTTATAGTCATGTCACCAAAACCCTTAGGTGATGAGATTGCATGTCTAAGCAATTGAACGATATCTTCAACCTCAAGTCCATGAAGAACGAAAACCTTACAACGTGATAATAAGGCACCATTGACCTCAAAAGATGGATTCTCCGTTGTCGCACCAATCAGGATAATACTGCCCTTTTCAACATAAGGCAGGAAAGCATCTTGTTGAGACTTATTGAAGCGATGAATTTCATCGACAAAGACAATTGTACGTTCACCCATCTGGCGATGGTCTTCAGCTTTTTTCATGACTTCGCGAATCGCTTTAATACCACTGGTCACCGCCGAAAAATCCATGAAAAAGGATTTTGTCTGATGCGCGATGATACGAGCCAATGTGGTTTTACCCACGCCTGGTGGTCCCCAGAATATCATTGATGATATGCGATCACTTTCAATTAATCGGCGTAATATTCTACCTTCGCCAACAAGATGTTTTTGTCCTACAAACTCATCCAGTGTTTCTGGTCGTAAACGTGAGGCTAACGGCTGATTATCGATACGATCAAACAAGCTTAATTGTTCCAAAATGAGTCATCTCCTTCAATGACACAAGCCTTTTGTGCAATTTGATAGTGATTAAAATAAGCATTTTCTTTAGGAATCCATAAAGCAACGAAGTTTTGATAACGCTCTTCCCCTTCACGTTTAAGCAAGCGCTCTGCCTGACGTTCATCACTGATATGAATAAAGAGTCGTAAATCATAATTATCGCCAAAATACGGGTGATGACTATAAGACCCTTCGATAATGACAAGTCGTTCTAAAGGCAGGATTACCCCCTCTGTCAATGTCATAGTCTGGCAGTCAAAAGGACGGTAGAGGAAATCTTCATGTCTCAAAACAGGATCAAGGACTTCTGCCTTGAAACGTTCATAATCTACATTGCCTCCTGCTTCACTCAGTCGTTCCTTAGTACGTTGATAGGTCTGCAGATAAAAGTCGTCCATGTGAAGTAATAATCCACCGCATTCTTCATGGAGTTTTTCTCCCAATGTCGTTTTACCTGAACCACACATACCATCAATGGCAACAACCACATAGTCTTTTTCTTTTAATAATGTTTCTATTGTCTTGACAATTTCACGATAATTCATGCACCTTCAATCTCCTTAAGCATAGTGATTGCCTGCTCATCATTTTGATTAGCGGCCATCTTTAACCATTTCACTGCTTCCTTACGATTACTATCTTTATATATACGACCAAGTGCACGCTGTGAATTGCTAAAACCTTTTCTGGCTGCACGGCGATACCATTTGATAGCTTTATGCATATCTTTTTCAACACCTAAGCCGTTTTCATAAAAGATGGCAACATTGTGACAAGCACCTTCATGACCCTGATTGGCAGCTTTTTCCATCCAGTAGGCACTTTCAACGTAATCCTGGTCTACCCCATCTCCGTTTAAATAGGCTTGAGCCATATAGAGCTGTGCACCTAGTTGTCCCTCGTTGGCACGTTCTCTTGATAATGACAAAAGAATGTTTTCTTTTTTATCATCCATTTAGATCCCTCATTTCCTCTAGATTATACCAAATTCAGAGTCATAAGCGAACATATATGATTTTATATTTACAAGACATTAAGTTTTTCAACTTTTTATTGCATTATCCCATTAAAAATGATAATATGAATGAGCAATAACGAGACGCTTGAATAGCTCAGTCGGTAGAGCAATCGGCTGTTAACCGATCGGTCGTAGGTTCGAGTCCTACTTCAAGCGCCATGTGCGGTGTTGGAGAAGCGGCTTAACTCACATGCCTTTCACGCATGCATTCACGGGTTC
>JAGBPZ010000152.1 GCA_017633115.1 Erysipelotrichaceae bacterium
GAACCATGAGTGATATTGAGATGGAGTCCTAACCCAATTTCAGGACATGTCTCTTGCAGTTTGATGAGACATTCTTTGGCATAAGGTTCATTGACCATCACCGTTGTCGATGTAATTGGTCCTTCCTGATAGGCTTTGATGATGCCATCACTGACTTCACGAGTCAAACCAAAGTCATCACAGTTGATAATTAAACGTGTAATCATATTAAACAATAAACATTTCTTTGATATCACTGATTTCCTGTTCTGTTAAGCCAATATCAAGTAAATAAGCTTTCGCCGAACCATAATGTTCTCGCAGGTAATCCAGTAAGATCAGCATATAACGTGGCGAAGAACGCAGATAAGCCTGTGTTGCTTCATCCATAATATCTTCAAGTGATTCAATGATTTCAAGATTTAAACCATAGGAAATACTATAGTCTCTAACGATATCGTAATCATGACAACCAGCAAGCTCCATCAATAAGCAGGCAATGACACCGGTACGGTCTTTACCAGCTGAACAATGGAACATGACGCAATCATATGGATGATCCAAGAAAACATCGAATACCTGTTTGATCTGAGCTTTATGGGCTTCAAGCATAAAGATATAGACGCCACCTAGATCACTGTATTCTCTGATTTCCTTTGGCACCACTTTGACGACATCAGTATTCATGAGGTTGATTTCAATCAATTCAAAGCGATCATCACCAATAAATGGTGACGTATGAACTTCTTTTTCAAATTCACTGCGTAAATCAATAATGACTCTCACACCATAGTCATACAAATAATCAATGTCTTCTGCGGTTGCATTATAAGGTGAGGACCCACGAACATAACGTTTAGCACGGGTATAATAACCTTCCTGAGTTTCATAGCCACCAAGATCACGCGTATTGCTCATATTCTTTAAAGGCAATAAACGTTCTTCATCTGTCATATATTGCATAACTTAATCCTCCATTGATGCCATTAAGATTCCATAGGCATCATCAAGACGCATGATGACCATTGACCAGATGCCAAGACCAATATCCGTCAGCTTGTCACCATTACGTGATGCCACAGAGGCGTCAGGATGAAACTTATACATATTGAAATAGTGAAGTACATCTTCAACTTCACGGACATAAGCTTTCATGTCCTCACTGTAAGTCTTGTCCTTTTCAATATCCTTTGTGGTAAAGCCAAAAATCGTCTGATAATTTGAGATGACAGAAATTTCATTTCCCATCACACCAGATACATGTTCCTGACGGATGATTGCCTCCATTTCTTCTTCCATATAAAGCCAGCGCTCAAGAAGATCATCGCCTTTAATCATTGTTTTCAACTTTGAATGTTCCATATTGACAACTCCTTCTGTACGCATCATCACATGCGTCAAAGTCACTCTTAGTAAATTGTATTCAAAAGAGTAATTTCATTGTAGCACAAGAAATATGAAGATTTAATGCCTTTTCTTGTTTTGTTGGCGAAAAAAAGATGAGGAGTTCATGTCTCCTCATCAATCGATTAATAAGCTCTTGCGAAGTAAACGATATGTTTACCCTTCTTGCCACACACTGGACAAACACCATTAGCTTCTTCATGTTCATCAATACATCTTGAAGTTGCCTGATAAGCATCTTTAATAGCCACTTCACACGCTTCGTCACCACACCAGTTAGCTTTGACATAACCGCCTTTTTCATCTAAGACAGCACCGATTTCTTCCATCTTTGTAACTGTTGTAATGTGGCTTTCTAAGTGAGCTAATGCCTTAGCATACATTTCATCATGGATGGTTTCAAGAAGTGTTTTCACCATTTCTGGTAACTGATCATCTAATGGAGTGGTGATCTTTTCACCATCATTACGTTTAGCGACGACACACTGACCATTCGCTAAATCACGTGGACCGATTTCTACACGGACAGGAATACCACGCATTTCTGCTTCAGAGAATTTCCATCCTGGTGATTTATCAGAAGCATCAACCTTAACACGGATACCAGCTGCTTTTAATGCTGTTTCAACTTCATATGCCTTATCTAAGATGCCTTCTTTTTTCTGCTGGATTGGAATGATGACAACCTGAGTTGGGGCAACTCTTGGTGGTAAAACAAGACCATTGTCATCACCATGAACCATGATGATAGCGCCTAACAATCTTGTTGAAGCACCCCATGAAGTCTGATGCATATATTTCATCTTGTTGTCTTTATCTAAGAATTGCATCCCAAATGCACGGGCAAAACCAGTACCAAAGTAATGTGATGTACCAGACTGTAAAGCTTTACCATCATGCATTAAAGCTTCAATAGTATAAGTTTCTTCTGCACCGGCAAATTTTTCACGTTCTGTCTTTCTACCTGTCAACATTGGAATCGCCAATAATTCTTTGGCAGTT
The DNA here is from genome assembly GCA_017633115.1 of Erysipelotrichaceae bacterium. Classification (GTDB taxonomy): domain Bacteria; phylum Bacillota_I; class Bacilli_A; order Erysipelotrichales; family Coprobacillaceae; genus RGIG9341. Next base: position 2,386 of record JAGBPZ010000152.1, read on the forward strand.
TCATTATAGATATCACGCATCTTTAATGTTTCTTCACGTGCTTCTTCTTCAGTTGCATGAACGGTATGACCTTCCTGCCATAAGAATTCGCTGCCTCTTAAGAATGGTCTTGTTGTTTTTTCCCAACGGACAACTGAACACCACTGATTGTAAAGTTTTGGTAAATCACGATAAGAACGCACAACTTTAGCATAGTGTTCACAGAATAATGTTTCTGAAGTTGGACGGATGACCAATTCTTCTTCAAGAGTTTCTAAACCACCTTTAGTGACTACAGCACATTCAGGAGCGAAACCTTCGACATGATCTTTTTCTCGCTGTAATAAAGATGATGGAATCAACATTGGCATGTAGACATTTTCATGACCTTCATCTTTAAAACGTTTATCCATATAAGCCTGGATCATTTCCCATAATGCATAACCATAAGGGCGATAGATGATAAAGCCCTTCACACTTGAATAATCCATGAGTTCTGCTTTACGGCAGACATCTGTATACCACTGTGCGAAATCTTCATCTCTTGAAGTAATCGCATCGTTTTTAATTTTATTCTTAGCCATAATCAAGCTCCCTTCTTCTAGTCCATCTCATTATAAAGGAAAAAGATGGAATAATAAAGTGTAACTTTAGCTTCCATCTTTGACAATTAAACGATAATTTGAACTTCGCTGCCAACAGCACCACGAGTGACCACGATACCACTCTCGATACGGTCTTTAAGTTCACTGACATGAGAGATAATGCTGATGACGCGGTCATTACGGCGCAGATCCATTAAGACTTCAATAGCCTGATCTAATGATTCACCATCAAGACTGCCGAAACCTTCATCAATGAAGAAGGCATTGAGTTCGATGCCACCTGCAAAATTCTGAATCATCTCTGACAAACCTAAAGCTAATGCGAGTGAAGCTTTAAAGGATTCACCACCAGAAAGCGAACGGACATCACGGGAATCACCAGTTTCAAAGTCGATGATATTGAGGTCAAGACCCTGACCGGCGTTACCTTTAGTCTGGGTACGACGCAGGAATTGGAAACGTCCCTGTGAAAGTGACTGTAGTTCAACATTGGCATAATCAAGAATATGTTCAAAGAAGCTTGCAAGAACGTAACGTTCAAATGAAAGCTTGTGCACATTGCGTCCCGAAACAATTTGATTGAGATGGAAATACAGGTTGTAATCCGCAATCAATTTATCATTGTCTTTGGCAAGCTGTTCAATCTGCTGGACAATACGTTTAGCCTGATTATAGCCATAGCGAAGTGCAGATGCATAATCGTCTTTTTTCTTTTTGTCCGCTTTAAATGCATCATAGTCCTGTTGAATCTTTGTCAGATCCTGTTTTTCTTTACCTTCAACTTTTGGCTTCAGTGTTGTAAGCAGCTGATTGACCGTATGGACTTCCTGCTGATATTCTCGTAAGACGCGCTGTTTATCATCAAGCAGTTTAATCATACGTTTGGTTGAATCATAATTCTCCATGCTTTCAAAATCTTTGATGACACGTTCATTGAATTGATCACGCTTGCCTACTAATGACTGTTCCACATCGAACAGGTGTTCGGTCTTCTGTTGCTGAAGAGTTGTCAAGACCAGATGTTTACGGTCAAGCTCCTGGCGGGCACCACGGATAGTTTCGATTTCTCGGTTGAGATCATCAGCCTCTTTACGTTTGGCATTGATGGATTCCTGAGAAATCGTTTCAATTTCCGGAGTATGATCAAGAATCATCTGATTTGAAGCAATCAATGTTGCTCTTTCAGTTTCCAGAGTAATAATCTCATTTCTTGTAGTTGTGATATTTTCTTCCATCTTCTGGCAATCAATCTTGTTGACGCGTAATGAATTCTGCAGTTTTTCCAGATAATGTATTTCATCACTGATCTGTTCATAGACTTTTGCATCATTTGTATGCTGCTGAATGGTATCCGATAAGAGGATGATGAAGACACGTTTTGACAATTCTTCAATGATACCAAGTTCACGTTTCATATTCGTGATACGGATCTTCAGTTCACGCTTAAGTGCTGTTTGTTGTACTAAGGCATCATAGGCTTCATCCATTCTCGTCTTCAAACTTTCAGCTTCCTGTTCAAGGCTGTCAATATCATGAGCACTCATGACATCATGTGTTAAGACGGCAAGATGTGGATGATGGATTGAACCACAAACTGGACAAGGCGCGTTCTTTTGCAGACGTGAGGCTAAGATACCAGCTTGTTGTGACATGTAAAGATCATATTCACCTTTATAACGGGAAAAGGCATTCTGGTATTCAGCTTTGGCCTGATCATAGTCGTTTGTCAATTCGTAATGTCGTTCTATTTCACGGTTATAACTATCCCAGGCATCAGAGAGTTCATGTAGTTTCACACGACGATCGACAATCGCCTTCATCTGTACTTCCATATCGTGTTTCTGGACACGCAATTCTGGTAAGCGGTCGACACTCTGCTGGTCACGTTCAACATGAGATGATAGTTTCTTATGACTTTGTTCCGCAATTTCTAAGCGTTCATAACGACGGTCAAGATGACGTTTGATACGTTTTAAGCGTTTCTTATTGGCAAAGTAAACATCTTGATGTGTCAATTCTTCCTGTTGCTGGGCAATGGTTTGGCGTAAGGCTTCAAGTTCAAAAGTCAAACGTTCTAAGTCACCTTCTTTACCTTCAAGCTCTGCTGACTCTTCAAGATTGAGTTGCATCTCTTTCGCAATTTCTTCTAAAGACTCACGTGTTGAGCGAGCGTCCTCTTCCATGGTGATGATTTCTTTTTCCGTATGTTGAAGTTCTCTAGCACATTCTAAACGTTTGATTGACGCTTCGAGTTCCTGATAGTGAAGTTTTTCTTCATTAAGCTTTTTTGCCTGCTCAATATATTGATGATATTGATCAATGGCAGTATTCAATTCACGTAACTCATAGATATGCTTAATACGGGCATCATCTTCACGGGCACGGGCAATACGTTCTACTTCTTCAATTTCAACCTGCTGCTTCTTGATGGCAAGCTGCGAACGAATCGTGGCAATGGTATCTTCGGAATAATTGGTATCAATATCCATATCCAAACCTGCCAATAATGTATTCAGACGGGTCATGGATGTTTTATAACGATCTTCATACCCTTTAGTTGCCTTCTTAAGCTGGTCTTCAAAGACCTGCAGGTCTTGTGTGTGGAAGAGATTGCGGAAGATTCTGACACGTTCTTCAGAAGATACATTCAACATTTTCGTGAATTCACCCTGAGCAATCATGACGATTTGCTTGAACTGTCGCGAATCAACACCAAGGATCTTTCTGATAGCGGCATTGACATTCTTCTTACCTTCTACTAAATGGCCTTCATAATAGAATGTGTCCTGATCAGGACGACGCGTACCAGAACGGCGGAAAGAGAATTCACGATGAACAATATAGTGAATCTCATGCACCATAAAATCAAGCTCAACGATTGTTGCTTCATCAAGAGAAGCATAAGATGAGCGGAAGACGTCAGTTGAACGGTTGGAGCCTGATGTTTCCCCATAAAGTGCATAACAGATGGCATCAAAAATCGTTGTCTTACCCGCTCCAGTATCACCAGAAATCAGATAAATACCCTTTTCATTGAGAGCGGTAAAATCAATAACGGTTTTATCGAGATAGGTTGAGAAGGCCTGCATCGTCAATTTAACTGGCTTCATTGCTACCACCTGCCTCATCTAAGAGTTCATGAACGATCGTACGTGAGGCTTCATCAAGCTTCTGATCGGTCATATCTTCATAAAAATGTTCAAATAATTCATAATAACTCATATTCTTAACTTCATGATAATGGTCAAGATGTAAATTCTTATCAAGCAACAGTTGTGGATAGGTCAGTTGTAAAACATTTGGGTAGCGTTGACGCAACTGATCGATAGCATGAGGAATGAGATGATTGTCTGTCAGCTCGATAGCTAATAAATCATCATTCTTAGTGACAATACGATGTTCAATGAAATCCTCATAACTGCCACGATACATCGTTACCTGAAGTGATGGAATCAGCGGAATCGTTACTAATGACATATCATCGGTATCAACAACTGTAAAACTCTTATCCTGATGAACTTCAGAAAATGAATAACGCATCAGTGAACCTGCATAACGTATCGTTTTACGCTGGACAGATTGTGGTGCATGGAGATGACCTAATGCTACATAGTCAAAACGGGCAAATAAGCGTGGATCAATGACATCTGTACCACCAACACTTAAAGTCATTTCACTGTCAGAAACCTGTGAGTGATGACCTACAAATTGATGCGTGATCAAAATATTACGGTAACGAGGATCAAGATTCTGATAAGAGAGATAGTAAGCCATAGCTTCATTATAGGTCGTAAAGTTGATATCTTTGACGAGATGTTTTAAATGCAGAGGTTTAAAAAACGGTAGCATGTAAAAACGGACATCCGCGATTTCAACATAACTCATTTCTGGTTTTAAGCGGGTTTCAATATACAATCCCTGGGATTCTAAAATGGCACTCGCAAAGTTCAGACGGTCATTTGAATCATGATTACCAGAAATCATCAATACTTTGACATGTGCCTCATTGATCAGCTGATTTAAAAAATCATTTAAGATATTAACGGCTTCCTGAGAGGGAACACTGCGGTCATAGATATCTCCCGCAATCACGACTGCCTGAATATCATGGTTTTGTATATAGGCAACAACCTGATCAAGTAATTCTTTCTGCAGATCAATCAGGTTGAATTGATGCAGCATCTTGCCTAAATGTAAGTCAGCTAAATGGATGAATTTCATGCTCCCACCTCCCAGGAGTAAATTAATTTGACCGTCTCGTCTTTACCAAAAACATGTCTCATCGAAGACGGTACCTCGCGTTGATCTATCAGCTTTGCCCCTAAGCGTTCGATTGTTTTCTTAGAAGCAAGATTATCTGGATCGCAGGTCAATAGAACATGGTCATAACCCTGTTCTCTAATCAATGGTTTTAACGCCAGACAGGCCTGATAGGCAAAATGATGGCCACGGTAAGATTTCTCGATACCATAGCCAATATGTCCATCAAAATAGTGTTCTTCATCACTGCCTGTGCGAAATGTCAGACGGCCGACTTCATTGCCATTGACCATAATCAGATAAATATAATACGGTGTAAAATAAGGTCGATCAAGGACCTCAACATAGTCTAATAATTTAAGTGTAACCATAAATCTATTATATCAATCAGGCTACTTCTGGACAAGGTATGAAAACCAGGCATATAAAAATCGTACCAGATTAACTGATACGATAATGACCGATTATATCATGTCTTTTTGTAAGTATATCCTGTTCATAAAAGAGTTGGAAAGGATGGGCATGATGAATCACATAAGGTACGCCATTGCGGTTACGTTTCGCAGAAACGATACCAATATGATGTGTAAACACCACGATGTCACCACCCTGCCATGCCTCAACATCATCGACATCAAGCGTCAATGACTGAGCGGCATGCTTGAAATAAACATCAAGATTGACAACCCTACGGAAGTCGATTTTAGGATCTCTTTTACCAACATGATAATCATCTTTATGAGTTTTAATATCCTGATCCACAAGATGTTGCAGATCATACCCAGCGTTTTTCAAAGCATAGCCAACGACATCTGTACATACCCCATAGTGATCATCAGGATAGCCAGTTTCATAATAACGGCTTTTATATTGCGGACGCGTAGCTACATAGGCTTTCGCATTTTTAAGAATATCAATTTGATCATCGATGCCATCACCATCGCGGTCTATGCGACTATGATATTGTTCGATTTTTGTATGATGACCACATCCTGTCAAGATGAGGATGACAACCAATAATTTAAGTATCTTTTTCATAAAGTCATTTTACTATATCTTACAGCTAAAGACTCTTAAGCTTTACTTAAAAAACAGCTGGTGTCACCAGCTGTCAATTAAAGATATAAAATATTGAATTAGTCAACTTTAGGTAACTGACTGATGGCTGCAGCTAATTCTTCATCAGTTGGAATGTAGTCAGACATTTCCCCATTGTTGTATTTTTCATAAGCAACCATATCGAAGTAACCAGTGCCAGTTAAACCAAAGACGATATTCTTTTCTTCACCAGTTTCCTTACATTTTAAGGCTTCATCGATAGCCACTCTGATGGCATGGCTTGATTCAGGTGCAGGCAGGATACCTTCAACGCGGGCAAACATTTCAGCTGCTTCAAAGACAGAAGTCTGTTCAACACTGCGAGCTTCAAGTAATCCCTGATCGTATAATTCAGAAACAACTGAACTCATACCATGGTAACGTAAACTACCAGCATGGTTGGCAGATGGAATAAAGCCACTACCTAATGTATACATCTTTGCGAGTGGGCAAACTTTACCAGTATCACAGAAGTCATAAGCATAAACACCACGAGTCATACTTGGACATGATGCAGGTTCAACAGCGATGATCTGGTAATCATTTTCACCACGAAGCATTTCCCCTGCAAATGGTGCAATCAAACCACCAAGGTTACTACCGCCACCAGTACAACCGATGATCATATCAGCTTTAATGCCATATTTGTCCAGTGCAGCTTTTGTTTCCAAACCGATGACTGACTGATGTAATAATACCTGAGATAATACTGAGCCTAAAACATAGCGATAGCCTTCCTGAGTTGTTGCTGCTTCAACAGCTTCAGAAATAGCACATCCTAATGAACCGCTTGTGCCTGGAAATTCAGCATTAATCTTACGACCAACTTCAGTATTCATAGATGGTGAAGGTGTGACCTTAGCACCATATGTACGCATAACTTCACGACGGAAAGGTTTCTGTTCATAAGAGACTTTGACCATGTAAACCTGGCAATCCAATTCAAAATATGAACATGCCATTGATAAAGCAGTACCCCATTGACCAGCACCAGTTTCAGTTGTCACGCCTTTTAATCCCTGCTTTTTAGCATAATATGCCTGAGCGATGGCAGAATTGAGTTTATGGCTTCCTGATGTATTATTACCTTCGAATTTATAATAAATATGAGCTGGTGTACCTAATTTCTTTTCCAGACAGTAAGCACGTACCAATGGTGATGGACGATACATTTTATAGAAATCCTTGATTTCTTGAGGAATATCGATATATGGAGTGGTATCATCGAGTTCCTGTTTTGCAAGTTCTTCACAGAAAATACCAGACAGTTCTTCTAATGTCACTGGTTTAAGTGTAGCTGGATTCAAGATAGGTGCAGGCTTTTTCTTCATGTCAGCACGCACGTTATACCACTGTTTTGGCATTTCATCTTCTTCTAAATAAATCTTATATGGAATTTTTGTCATTACTTTGTCCCCTCTTTTTGTATTTCATAATAATACAATATTAACAAACACCTCAATCATAGACAAGTAATAGATGAAAGTGCACAAAAAAAGAAGCAGCACTAAATAACCACTTCAATATTCTCATTATAAATTCAAAGCCTTTTTGACTTCTTCAATTGGCATCTCCTGATGCGTCCACAGTTTAAAAGATTCTGCCCCTTGATAGAGCATCTTATGGATACCACCAATCACTTTACAATTGGCCGCTTTTGCTTTTTTGAGCAGTAATGTTTCCTGAGGATTATAGACAGCATCAAAAACTGTCAATCCATAGTGCAAGTCCTCATCTTGAACGAGACAGATATCGTCCTGAGGC